>CATYUF010000034.1 GCA_958413095.1 uncultured Clostridium sp. | reverse complement strand
TTTTTATTCTTTTTTGCACTTCCTTAGTGCTCATTTATATTAACATTTTTATTTTACTATGTCAATACTTTTTTGCAATTTTTTATTTTTTCTGCTTACAAGATAATGTTTTTTATTGTAGAGAAACTGGAATTTGGTGATAATTTTAAAAATTATTATCTAGTAGTTTTTTGTTTTTTCCATCTTTATATCAACTCCTATTAAAAAAATATATAAAAAAGAAGGAGGAATTCTGAAATTTCAAAGTTCTCTCCCTCTATCTGTGCTCGGATACAATTAAAGCAATTTTACAGTGGTCAGTGCTACTTAATATAAAGCGTGGCACGAAAACCAGTGCAGCCATAGTAGTAATAAGGATAAAAGTAATTGCGATAGGCGACAGGATAATCGTCTCCAAAATGGCGGTAAACGCCACCACGGATAACACGATACGAACTTTTTCTCTGTTCTTGTGTCCATTCATCCACATTTCCTGCAAAGTCGTAGACATTATTAGCACACCATTTTTTTCTACTTCCTGTTCCAACTACTTTCATTGGAGAATTCTTTGTAGCCCAATAATTACCCCATTCAGTAGAGACCTCTGCAATTTCAGCAGGAGTTTTAACTTCCGTTTTGATAAACCATTCCAATACCGAATCATATTCTGCACCAAAAGTCAGATGACTTTTAACTGCTTCATTGTCTTCGATAGTGGATGCCATCTTCTTGGCATCATTGAAATTGATATATACCCACGGCATAACTCCTTTTACCGACTGCGGTTTTCCTGCTAAACTCTTGGAAATGTTATAACGAGAAATATAAAATCCCCCATATTTTTTGACACTTTCAAGTTGTTCAAGCAGTTCACCATTTAAAGCTTCATTGAATTCATCACCCGAAAATTCATCGTTCATGTAATTTCGTCTGCCGAATTTCTCCGAAAAATGTTCTCCATCAAGTGTTCCATTAGAGTCGAGACTTCCAACAGGAATCCATACAAACTGGCTTCCATCAGAACATCTTTCAATTACAAATCCATTGTTCCATTTTCTACAGACATGCTTATATCCTTCTGGAATTGGTGGATTTTCATAGTTTGTAGAATTGTCATCGACTATAAAGTTGTCATTGGTTATAGACTTATCATTGTCTTTATCAATGTTCAAAGCTCTAATAACTAATTCTCCACTTGTTCCCTCTGAGACTTCAAAGGTTATGCCCTTTTCTGCCTCAAGCACAAATTTTTCATACCGTTTCATAGTTTATACCTCCTTGAGTGATAATTTTATAGCGGTTTCAACATAGCTTTTGCTATTATGTTAATTATAGAACATTTTCTTGTATTTTGCAAATATTCTTTAGCTATTCTATTGGTATTTTTATTTCTATATAACTTTATTATTCATTAAGGCTTCTAATACAATTACAAACATCGCATGACTCCAACCTAATCCGATTACCCAATTAGGTTTTAGTGTATTATTATCAACTTGTTCTCCTAAAAATTCATGTCTTCCTGAAGTTTTAACAACAAAATCAAAAGTTTCTTTAGCCTTTTCTTTTTCTCCTATCTCTAAATAATATAGTGTCATCCATAAGTTCGCTATTGGCCATGGATTTCCATTCATATAATTATCATTTTCAAATCTTTGATATCCTCCAGTATAAGTTCTCAAACTTAAGTTTATTTTTTCAATAGTATTTTTTACTTTTTTATCTTTTGCACTAAACATGTTAAATGGTACTACCATTCCTAACATACTTATATCCATTTTTTTATCTTCTGTATTTCTTAAATATGAATTACTTGTTTCATCATACATATTTTTCTCTATAAATTTCTTTATTTCTAATTGTAGATATTCTAGTTCTTTTTCATTTTTATTTATTTTTTCTTCTTTTAATCTATTATTATCAAAACTTGAAATATTTTTTCCTAATATATTATACATTTGCTTCATAGCTCCAAATGCTGAGTATATACTTGCTAATGAATATAAATGTATCCCTTCACACATTTCCCACAAATCATAACTAATATGATATTTATGTTCTCCGTTTTTTCTTTCTTTTTCTATTTCTTCTTTTACAATGTCTTTCTCAATGTCTTCTAAGCAAAGCCAATCTTTTGTATATTTTTTCAAAAATTCTATTGCTTTTTCACACATTTTTAAATTATCTTTTAAAAATTTTTCTGATTTAGAAATTTTATAATGTTCATATACTCCATATACTACACTTGCAGTTTCATCTATTTGATATCCCCAACAAGGAGCCAATTTCCCATCTGTATAAAATCTTTGTTCCCACATTCCATTTTTACTTTGAGTTTTTTGACAAAAGCTTTTATAAAATTTTTCTGTTTCTTTTTGCATTTTTAATATATCCATTGCTTTTGTTATAAATACCGCGTCTCTTGGCCAACAATATGCATATCTTCCACATTTTGTGAAATATTCATCAATTTCAGCACTTGCAATTATTCCTCCTGTTTCATGGTTTGTTAATAAAGGAAATAACAATATGCTTCTTTTATATATATCAAAAATTTTTTCATCATATTCATTTTGTGGTTCTTTCAAATTTAATCCATTATGATTTTTTACATATTTTCTCCAATATGATTTTGTATTTGAATACTCTTTATTAAAATCAATTCTTCTAACTCTATCTATTTCATCTTCCATTTCTGATACATTTTTATTTTCATCAATTAAAACACATATCTCTAATACTTTTTTGTCATTAGGTTTTATTGTTCCTATTTTATAACTTATACTTGAATCTTTAGACATTCCTATATAATCTTTGTCGTAAATTTCTCCTCTTTTTATATTTTCTTTACTTCCATTTATTTGATGTCTATTTATATTGTATCCTTTTGCAAATGTTGAAACATTAAAATCATGAGCATATTGCATCATCCCATAATCTATTATTTTACATCCTACATGATTATTCTCATCTGATAATAATTCTGAGTGAATATAAAACTCTAAATCTAAATCAATTTTGCTTTCATTTAAGAAAACATATCTTTTTAATAAGACGTTTTCTTTTATAAGAATACAATCTGTTTGAACAATAGTTAAATTAAAATATGTATTTGTTACTTCTGTATTAAGTATATTTGTATCTGTATCATAATATTGTCTATATACATTATTTATATCTTCATGCAAATATATCAAGTCAGAGTTATTAACCTTTACTCCTGTATGAAAGAAATTAATATATTGCCTGTTTTCTTTATTAGGAAAATATATTCTTTGCATTTCTCCTTTTGAAGTAAATGTAGCTAACATATTTTTATTTCCAATAATTGCTTCATTCAAATATTTATTATTCATAATTTTGCTCCTTTTCAAGGGTTATTCTTTTTTATTTGATAAATTATTTTAGGCTATTGATTCTTTTAATTACTCTAAAACTATTACTGTTTATTAATTATATATTTATATAGATATAACATTTCTGTTATATCTATATTGATTTACCCTTCAATAACATTTAAAATTTGTTTTTCTAATTCTTTTATTTTTTCATTTATTCTAAATATGTCTTCATCTCTTAAATTTTCGTCTTGTATATCTTGTTTTACATAGTTTTCCATATCTTTTAACTCTTCTTTTATCTTTTCTATTCTTTCTGCTACTTCAACTTTTAAGTTTTTATTTATCTTTCTATGAATTTTATTCGTTAATAAAATTTCATCTTTTAGTTCATATGTTTCTCCAAACTCCGGTATTGTTACTCCTAAACCTGTATCGTTTTCTATTTTCTCCCTTAATATATCTTGAGCTTCTGATTCTCCATGAACTAAGAATATATGTTTTGGTTTCTTTATAAATGAATATATAAAATTCATTAGTAATTCTTGGTCAGCATGACCTGAATAGCCTTCTATATATTCTATTCTTGCATTTACTGCTATTTCTTCTCCAAATATTTTTACAGTTTTTGCTCCATTTACTATATTATACCCTAATGTTCCTGGTGCTTGGTATCCTACAAATAATATTGTACTTTTTGGATTCCATAAGTTGTGTTTTAAATGATGTTTTATTCTTCCAACTTCACACATTCCACTTGCTGAAATTATTATACTTGATTTTGAATCTTCATTTAAGGCTTTTGATTCCTCTGCTGTTCTTGTGAATTTTAATCCAGGAAATTCTAACGGATTGTCTCCTTTTGCCATGTCTTTTTTTGTTTCCTCATCAAATAAATCCATATTATCACTAAAAACTTCTGTTGCTGATATTGCTAAAGGACTATCTACATATACTGGTGTCTTCATTAAAACTTTATATTTTCTTCTAAATTCTTCATCATCTTTTTCTTCTTTTAGTTTATTTAATTCATATAATATTTCTTGTGTTCTTCCTACTGCAAATGATGGAATTATTACAGTTCCTCCATTATCAAGTGTTTCTGAAACTACGTCTAAAAATATTTCTGCTTTTTGTTCGTTTTTTACATGTAATCTACTTCCATATGTTGATTCCATAACTAAATAATCTGTATCTTCTATCATTGTTAATGGGCTTAATAAAGGGATGTCATTATTTCCTAAATCTCCTGTAAATACTGTTTTTGTTTCTTTATCATCTTCTTTTACCCAAACTTCTATAATACTTGAACCTAGCATATGTCCAGCATCATTAAATCTAACATGTATTTCTGGAGTTATTTCTATTATTTTGTCATATTGTACTGCTTCAAATATTTCCAAACATTTTGCTGCTTCTTCTGCTGTATATATTGGTGGAACTGGTTTTTCTCCTCTTCTCATTCTTTTTTTATTTTTCCATTCTGCTTCTGTTTCTTGAATATGTCCACTATCTGGTAACATTAATGCACATAAATCACAGGTAGCTTTGTGAGCATATACTTTATTTTTAAATCCTTCTTTATATAATTTGGGAATTCTTCCTGAGTGGTCTATATGTGCATGTGTTAATAAAACAAAATCTATATCTGTTGGTTCGAATTCAAATTCTTGGTCATTTTCCATTTCTTGTTCTGCTTTTCCTTGCCACATTCCACAATCTACTAAAAACTTTTTTCCAGCTCCTTCAACTAAAAAATTTGAACCTGTAACAGTTCTTGTTGCTCCTAAAAATGTTATTTTCATAGTAACCTCCTGTTTAGTTTAATTAAAAATTTTAATTTTTTTATTTAATTTTATTTCTAAATCCTTTTTTGTTATATTTTCTATATTAGATAATTTAATTTTCTTTTCTGATGTATTTTCATCAAAAAATTGCACAAAGTCCCCTTCTTTTTCTTTTGTTATTTTTATATTCAAGTCTTCTAGTGTTATTGTTCTCATTTGAAATATATTTTTCATGATTTCATAATTAATATTTTCATTTTTTGATACTTGAATAATTGCTTTTAATTCATTTGCCTTTTCTATTATCTTTTTCTTTGTTTCTTTTAACTCTTTTTTTATTGCATTAACTTCATATATATTTATTTCTTTATTATATGGTAATAAATTATAATATCTAAAATCATATATTATATTTATACAGTCTTGTTTTGTTTCTACTTTATCGATTTTACTTGCAAAACATTTTAAAAATTCTTTTTGAAGTTCTTTTATATTTTTTTCTATTTCTTGTTGTATCTCTTCTGTTTTTGCAATTTTTAAATATTCGCTTTTTTCTTCATATTCTTTTTTATACTTAATAAATTTTTTTGGATTCATTAGTTCATTTAGTTTTTCTAGTTCATCAATTTTTTCTTCTCTTTCTTGTATCATCATATTTGATAAAATTCTTGCACTAAATATTTTTTGCTGTAATGGCAAATTTTCATTTCTTTTTATATACTCATTTTGCAATAATTCTTTATTATTTATAGTTTCATCTATATATTTTATTTCTTCTGCTAATCTTTTTTTATCATTTGTTAGCATTTCTACAAATTTTTCTCTATCTTTTATTTTTTCTAATTTTTCTTGAACTTCTTTTTCTTGTTCTAATAATTTTGCTTGTTCTTTTGGATTAAATTTTATTTCTAATAATATAGATAATTTTTCTAGATAATTAATAACTTTATTTGATGCTTTTTTACTATATTGTTCTTCTAGTCTAGTTTTTAATAATTCCATATAATCTATTATAAATTCTTTATTTTCCATCCAATTATCAAAAAATTTATTTCCTAATAATAATCTTAAATTCTGAAATATTAAATTGTGTTCTATACTTTCCATTTCGCTTGATACCGTTGTCCATGAATACCCATTAAAATCTCTCAATGGTTCTACCTGTTCTATACATTTTCCTGTATTTATTAGATTTGATAGTGGTATTCCTATTATTTCATAATTATTATTTATTATTTCTGTATTTTTACTTATTTTATATATACAGTATAATAATTTTCTTTCTATTGGATAACATATTATTCTTTTATTTTCTTTATCTACTAAGAAAGTTTTATTTCCTAATATTTCACTTTCTTCTGATTTTAATTTTACAATTTTTATATTGTCACAATTTTTATCAATGATAGATATAAATTTTTTGATATATTCATCTTTTTTTATAGTATCAACTTTCACTTTTTCATAGTCTTCATATCCTGCTTCTATTTTATATAAAATACTAAGGAGAAGATTTTTTGCATGTTCATCAAATAGTTTTTTTTCTAATACTTCTTCTAGCTCGTTGTTATAATTTTTCTTAACTATTTTGTCTATGATTTTTTCTTTTTTGTTTAGCATTTCTTCTCCTTATATAATATATTTGGTTTTTTAAGGTTATCCCATAAACCTATGTATTAATTATTATATTCTTCTTTTATATCTCTTATTGTTTAATATCTTCTGTTTCAGGTGTTCCCATTTTTAATTCATTTAATCTTTCTAATGTCATTAAAACTTCTCTTGGTTTGCTTCCTTGGTATCCTGAAATCACTCCTCTTTCTTCCATCTGGTCTATAATTCTTCCTGCTCTAGCATATCCAACTTTAAATCTTCTTTGAATAAATGATGTTGATGCTTGTCCTGTTTCTACAACTGTTTGTATTGCATCCATTAAGAATGGGTCTGTTTCATCATCTAAAGCTTGTTCTTGTGCAAGTTCTTTTTCTGTTTTATTACTATTTTCTATACTTTCTAATATGTCTTCACTATATGTTGCTGTACCATTAGATTTTACAAAGTCTACTATTTTTTCAACTTCATCATCTGATACAAATGCTCCTTGAACTCTAGCTGGTTTTGGTGCACCTGCTGGGAAAAATAGCATATCTCCTTTTCCTAATAATTTTTCAGCTCCTACTGAATCTAAGATTGTTCTTGAGTCGACTTGTGATGATACTGCAAATGCTATTCTTGATGGTACATTTGCTTTAATTAATCCTGTTATAACATCTACTGATGGCCTTTGTGTTGCAATAACTAAGTGCATTCCAGCGGCTCTTGCTTTTTGTGCTAATCTACAAATTGCTTCTTCAACATCTTTTGCTGCAACCATCATTAAGTCTGCAAGCTCATCAACAATTATTACTATTTGTGGTAATTTTCCTGCTCCATCTTCTTTTTCTATTGCTTTATTATATCCTTTTAAGTCTCTAACACCTTTACTTGCAAATTTGTTGTATCTATCATCCATTTCTTGTACTGCCCACGCTAATGCTCCTGCTGCTTTCTTAGGGTCTGTTACTACAGGGATTAATAAATGTGGTATTCCATTATATACTGATAATTCTACAACTTTTGGGTCTACCATTACTAATTTAACTTCACTTGGTTTTGCATTATAAATTATACTTGTTATTATTGTATTAATACATACACTCTTTCCTGAACCAGTTGAGCCTGCAATTAGCATATGTGGCATTTTAGCTATATCTGCTAATTGTGTATTTCCTGCAACATCTTTTCCTAAAGCTACTGTTAGTTTAGAACTATTATTTCTAAATTCTGAGCTTTCTAATACTTCTCTTAAATGTACTGTTTCTTTTTCTTTGTTTGGAACTTCTATTCCGACTGCTTGTTTTCCCGGAATTGGTGCTTCAATTCTTATTGTTTCAGCTGCTAAATTTAATGCAATGTCATCTGCAAGATTTGCAATTTTACTTACTCTAACTCCTTCTGCTGGTTTTAATTCATATCTAGTTATAGCTGGTCCTACTGATACATTTTCTACTTTTGCAGATACTCCAAAACTATATAAAGTTTTCTGTAGTTTTGTTGCTGTATCTGTTAATGCTTTAGCTCCACCTTTTAAAGTTTTGTTTTTTGCTTTGCTTAGTAATTCTACTGGTGGGTATTCATAATGTTCGTCTTCAACTACCATTGCGTGTTCTAATTGTAATACTTCTTTCTTTTTATCTTCTTTTTTCTCTTCTTCTTGTTTAAATAAGTTGTTTTCTATAACATCTGGTTGTATGAAATCTTTTTTTGTTTCTTTGGTTAATGGAACTATATTATCTTGGCTATGGTCATATTTTTTTAGTCCTTTATGTTCAGGTTCTTCTAATATTCTACCTCCAAAATTAATTTTTATTTGATTGTCCATCATATTTTTATCTTTTTCCATTTTTTCTACTTTTTCTTGTTCTCTTCTTGCTAGTCTTTCTTCTTTTTCTCTTTTTCTTCTTTCAGCTACTGTTTCTTTGTCGTCTTCATGATGTTTTTTTCTTTCTATCCTTGCTTCTCTCTTTTCTTCCTTTTTGTTTTCTAGTTTTTCCACAGACATATTTATTATATCTGACATACTAATTCCAAATGTAAATACTAATAAAACTACTGCTATTCCTATACATAAGATTACTGCTCCTACATCACCTAATAATTTTGCTAATGGGACTGCTCCTACTGCTCCTATTGCTCCTCCACCTTTACTTTGTGAGCCTAAATAATAAGCATCTTTTACAACTTCTGATAACTCTTTACTTGATTGAAGTTCACCTGTTGATACCTGTATTACACTGAACAAGACTGATAAACTTATTATAAATATACCATATTGTATTAATTTAGCAGTTAAGGTTTCTCTCTCTTCACAAGCAAGTTTTATTGCTATCGCAAACATTCCTATTGGAATAATATATTGCATTATCCCAAACATTCCACCTAGTATTTCATTTAATTTTAATCCTATTACTCCTGATTTTGTAAATATTAATACACCTACTAATAAACTAAGCATTATTAATATAACTATTGCTAAGTCTAATTTTGATGCTTTTTTTCTACTTTTAGTGTTTTTTCTTTTTTTGTAATTTCTTTTTTGTGCCATTTATTTGCCTCCAATACTAAATAGAAGTCAAATCAAAAGCCTTAGTTTCTTTGACTTCTGAATCTGACTTCTGATTCCTATTTTAATTCTTTTCTGCTGTTTTGAATTATTTTTATTGTATCTTCCATAGATAATTGCATTAATTTCATTGCTTCACCCATATTTGTTTCTAATTTTTCTAGTGTTTCTTTCATTACATCTTCTGTATTTTCTAATAAACTATCTGCATATTCTTTTGTACCTTTAGATATTTCTCTTGACATTTCATTTGCTGTTTCAATTATTTCTGTCTTTTGGTCATATGCTTTTCTTGTTATTTCATGTTCATCTATCATAGCAATTATTCTATTTTCTGCTTCTTTTACTATTCCATCTGCTTCTTTTTGAGCTTCTACTAATATTCGTTGTCTTTCTTCTTTTACCCATTTAGCTTGTTTTAATTCATCTGGCAACTTTAATCTAATTTCTTTAATTAGGTCTAACATTTCATCTTTATCAACAACACTTTTTGAAGAAAAAGGTAAATTTCTGCTTCTTTCCAATAAGTCTTCCAAAGTTTCTAATAAAGTAAATATCTCCATGGTTTTGCCCCTTTCTTTTATTATCTCCTATTTAAAAATATGAGATAAGCTCTTCCATATTTTCTTTTATCTTGTATTTCTATCTCTAATTTTTCTATATTTTCTATAATTTCTTTATCATCTGTTTCTACTATTATAATAGAATTTTCGTCTATTATATTTAACTTTATTATTTCATTTATTGCTTGTATGGCAAAATCTGTTTTATAAGGTGGGTCAATATATATTATATCTTGCTTTTCTTTTATTTCTTTCAAAGCTTTTTTATAATCTAAGTTGTATACTTTTGAGTTATCTTCAAGGTGAGTCTTTTTTATATTTTTATTTATTATTTCTATTGCTTGTTTAGACGAATCACAAAAAATTGTCTTTTTTGCCCCTCTGCTTAAAGCTTCTAGTCCTATTGCCCCACTTCCTGAAAATAAATCTAAGAAATTTGCATATTCTATTTTGTTTTGTATTATATTAAACAAAGATTCTTTAACTCTATCTAATGTAGGTCTTGTGTTTTCTCCTTCTAAAGTATATAGCTTTGTTCCTCTTGCTCTTCCACTTATAATTCTCATATTTTGTCCTTCTCCATTAATACTATTTTATTCTTTTTTTGTCCATTGTCAACCCAATTAATAGAATTGTAACATACATTTAACAGTTCTGTAACATATTAGCTCTTTTGTAACATTTTTTCTATTTTATACAAATTTTTTTACATTTTCTTTAATCTAAATATATTTTATTCTAAGAAGGTTTATTTTATAAATAATAACCTATTTAATATATTATGTTAAAGCACAAAAGAGTAACACTCCTATGAACTTTTATATAAGTTCATTATATGTCACTCTTTTTATATTCTTTTGTATCTTATTTTAATCTTCTTTGTTTACATCTTTTAATAATTCTAATTGTGAAATTAAAAGTGATTCCATTTTTGCTTTATATATATCAAATTGTTTTTTTATATCATCTAATTCTCTTTTTTTTGCTATAATTTCATTTTCTAAATCATCAGCTTGTTTTTTTGCAGAACCTTTTGCTTCATTTATTATTTGATCAGCTTGTTGCTTAGCGACATTTTTTATATCTTCAGATGTTTTTTGAGCCATTACAAGTGTGTTTTGTAATGTAGCTTCTATTGTTTTATATTGTTCTAAACTTTTATTTAATTCTTCAACTTTTGTTCTCAATTCTGTTATCTCTTTGTAATTTTTACTATAATCATCTGTCAAATCATCTAAAAAATCATCAACTTCTTCAACATTATATCCATTCATCATTTGTTTTGAAAATTTTTTATTTTCTATATCTAATGGTGTAATCATTTTTTCCTCCTTTAAGAAACACATAAAAAGTATGTCTTTTATGCTTTTCTTTATATAGATATATTTTCGATAGATAAAAATATATTATTAATATGTTTTTAGTTTATTCCGTTATTTTTTAACCAAGAAACTGAAAGTTTGCTTTTTATTTCTTCTCTAGCCATTTCATTTGTTATTTCATAGTTTGATGGCGCAACTAAAAATATTGAATTAGATACTTTTTGAATATAACCATCTAATGCATATACTCCACCACTAATAAAATCTACAATTCTTCTAGCTACATCTTTATTCACATATTCTAGATTAACTATTACAGATTTTCTTTCTTTTAAAAAGCTACAAATTTCATCTGATTGTTCAAATGCTGTAGGTTGTGAAATTACCATTTTAATTGCATTTGTTTGATTTTGTTGTTGTGGCATACTTACAACTTTATTTTTCTTTCCGAAAAATCTTCTATCTTCTGTGTCCATTTCTTCTTCATCTTCATAATCATATATATCTTCATCATCATATTCTTCTTGTTCTGCTGTATCCATTCCAAACATGTTCCACACTTTGTTCATTAATGCTCCTGACATAAAAAAACCTCCTAAATTTACTTCCTTTGTATTGTTTTTTATCATTTTTCCTAAGTATCTACTTTTTTTTCACTATTGTCAATACTTTTTAGTAATGTAATCTTTTTTTAATGTTTTTGTAATATTTTCGTAATATTTATTCTTTAATTTTACTTACATCTGGATTTAGTACAATTTCGTCATATAATGTTATCTTTTTATATGAAATTATTTCATTACTTGAAAATCCTAATTCCTTTAACTCTTCGGTGTTATATGGTTTTACTAATGAATATTTTTCTCCTTGCCTTACAACTTTAACTAATAATTTATCCAAATATCCTGCTCTATTTCTTATAACATAATTTAATTCATTTTCATTTATTATTGCTTGATTTGAAACTTTTAACCCATTTTCACTCCACCATATTAAGTCAAAAGATATTTTTCTATATTCTATTAATTCCTCTACATGTTTATTTATTTTCAAAATTAATAAAATATCATCATCACCTTCTTGTGATATATATGTTATCTCTGCTTTAGTTTCTTCATTATTTGGTAATCTTATTTCTACTTTTTGTCCAACTTTTGCATTTTTAGCATTCTCTGAGTTTGTTATTGTTGCAATATAGCATGATGTATTGTCAATTATTTTTCCAGATTCTTCACTTGTTGGAACGATTTTTCCCGTTTTTAGATTAAGTTTATCTAAATATTCTTTATTTAATGTTGAAAAGCAATCATTTGTTGGTTTTAGTACATCTTCCAATCCATCTACTTTATATGATACAACTCCACTTATTGGAGATTTTACATATTCTGCTCCTGAATTCAACTGTTTTTCATACTCTTTTCTTTTATTTATTAATTCTTTTAAGTATGAACCTTGTGGACTACTGTCCCCTGCTATATTAGCTTTTTTGGTTATAAGACTACTTATTTCTTTTTTATATTCTTGCAATTTAGTTACATCTGTTATTTTACTTATTTCTTGTAATTTTGTATCTATTTGAGTTTCAATTGATTTCATATCAGAAGTAAAAATATCTGTTTCTTTTGACATAGCTTCTTGTATCTTAGCATCTAAATCTGATATTTTACTTTTTAAATCCTCTTCATTTTTACTATAATATCTAAATACTGGTTCATTTACTGCTGCCTTTTCCCCTTCTGCTTTTATTCTTTCCATTCCATTTTTATAGTTCTGTCCTTGAATTACTTGTTCGTTTCTTATAACATACCCTATATTTGTTTCTTCTGAAGATAGTATTCCCTCTTCTAATGTAAAAATTTTAGTTGGCTGTTTAACTAATAAATATATTGTATATATTAAATAAATAGATATTACTAGCAAAATAGCAAATAATAATATTTTTTTATTACTAATTTTCAACTTTTGTTTCTTGTTTTTTTCCTCTTTTTTTAGTTGTTCTTCCAATTTACTCCCTCCAAAATAATCTTAATATTATTTTGTATTTCATTTTCTCCATCTAGCCATATAGTTTGTTTATTTTTTCTAAACCAAGTTAATTGTCTTTTAGCATATCTTCTTGTTTCCATTTTTATTTTTTCAATCATTTCTTCTTTTGTGCATTTATTTTGTAAAAAATCTACAACTTCCTTATACCCTAAACCTTGCATAGCTGTTGGAAATTCCTCATATTTATCTAAAATATTTTTTACTTCTTGAAGCAAGCCTTGTTCAAACATTATATCTACTCTTTTATTTATTCTATTATACAACTTTTCCCTATCCCAATCTAATGCATAAACTCTATAATCATACTCTACTTCATTTTTTCTTGATTCTTTTTCTTGTTCTGTTTTATTTTTTCCTGTTGCATGATAAATTTCTAAAATTCTTAAAATTCTTTTTTTATCATTTTTACTTATTTTTTCTATTGCTAATGGGTCTATATTTTTTGCTTCTTCATATAATTTTTCTAATCCTTCTAACTCTACTTGCTCTTCTAATCTATTTCTATATTCTTTATCAAATTCTATTTCTTGATACTCTATTTCATATATTAAACTATCTAAATATAATCCCGTTCCTCCAACAATTATTGGAGTTTTTCCTTTTTCTATGATTTCTCTTATTACTTTTTTGGCAGATTTTTTATAATCTGCTACACTAAATCTTTCATTTGGAGAAACACAGTCTAATAAATAATGTGGTATTCCTTGCATTTCTTCTTTGGTTGGTTTTGCAGTTCCTATGTCCATATCTTTATAAATTTGCATTGAATCGCATGATATTATTTCTCCATCTATTTTTTTAGCTAATTCAATAGATAATGCTGTCTTTCCTGAAGCTGTTGGACCACATATCACTATAACCTTATCTTTCTGCATCTTGCACCTCACTATATATGTTTAATATTCCTTGTTGTGTGCTTTTTAGATAACTTGCTTCCATAAAAATTGCTACTAGAAATACTATTAATATGATAATAACTTTTTTTGTTATCTCTTCTTTTTCTATTTCTGATTCTATTGTTTTTCCTAGTAATTTAGCTAAATATGGTAAAATTATTAGTGAATTTAATCCAGTAAAAATCATTACCAATGTATTTCTTATTACATTTTCAATCTCAGCATTTGGATAATCTATGGCTCCTTTTGTAGTTAAAAATATTAATAAAGTTATTATATACATTACTACAAACCCTATTGCTATAAATCCTATTTTTTTGTTTTTTTCCATGCTACCTAAATTATTCCATATCCATATAGCACTTATTGCAAATATAAAAATTGTAACTATTAGTATGATTGTCATTTATTTTCTTATGTAATATATATTTTATTAATATATTACATGCTCCTTTCTTCTTTATTTTCATTTGTTTTACTATTCTTTTATTTTGTATTTTCTGTTTGCATATTATATAATTTTATTATATAAAAATCTCATTTTTCTCTTTAATTTTACTTTTTATATACAATATGCAAAACTTATCCATAAATAAATTTCGTTGTGCTTAATAATTTTTTCATTATTTTTTCTTATTTCCTTGCAAATTTTCTTTCTATATCGTATTTTGTCATTTTTATAGCCGTTGGTCTTCCATGAGGACAAGTAAATGGGTTTGGTAAAGCTAATAATTTGTCCATTAAGCTTTCTACTTCTTGCATTCCTAGAGCCATATTTGCCTTTACTGCTGCTTTACATGCTACTGTTGCTATAAATTTTTCTTCTTTTTCTTGCTTTGCAGTTCTTGCTACTGTATTTATCTCGTCTAAAGTTTCTAGAAATAGTTCTTTATTATCTAAATCTATACATACAGTTGGAACTCCTGTTAATTTTATTGTATTTTCCCCAAATTCTTCTAAAGAAAATCCTGCTTTTTCGAACATTTGCATATTTTCTTTTGCAATATCCATTTCTTTGTGAGTTAGTGTTATTACATCTGGTAATAACAACATTTGTGAATCTTTTGATGTTTCACTATAATAATTTTTCTTTACTTTTTCATACATAATTCTTTCATGTGCTGCATGTTGGTCTAAAATATACATTTCTTGGTCTATTTCTAATATTATATATGTTTTAAATACAATTCCAATAAATTTATAATTTGGCTTTTTATATTCTTCTATTTCATCAAACATTGATACATTACTGTTTATAATATCATTTGCATTTGTATCTTTGTCTTCTTCTTTTGTTTCTTGTATTGGTGGATTCCCAAATAATTTTGTATACATTTCATTAAAATCGTCAGTAACAACTTGTGGATTATCATTTAATTTTTGCATTTTTTCTTTTATTTCTTTAAATTCTTTTTTTATTTCTGGATTTTCTATTTTTTCTATAATTTCTTCTGTTTTTAAATCCATTTCTTTTATTTGTTCTTCTTTGTTTTCCACAGTTTGTTCTGAATCTGTTGATTCTGCTTGGTTTGCAGTATCAAGATTTATTTCTGTTTCTATTTTTACATTTTCGTCTACACTTTCTTTTGTTCCTTCTGCTTTTCTTTCTTCAGAACCTTCGCCTTCTAAATATTCTCCTGTTTTATTTAATATTCCATCTGCTTTTTCGTCTTTATTTATTGTATATTCAGTGCTTTCTTCTTTTAATTTTTGATTTTGTTCTTCTTTTGAACTTTCTTTATTTTGAATTTCTTTTTCCATATTTTCTTTTAATTTTTTTAGTTGTTCTAAAATATCTGATGTATTTATTGGTTCTCCGACCTTAGAATTATTTTTCAAATTATCTTCTACTACATTAGTTTTTATTTTACTTTCTTCTTCGGTATATTCTTCTATTTGCTTTTGATTTTGCTTCCTAAATGAAAATAAACCTCCTGTTTGGTTTTCTTTTTTAGATTCTTTTAGGTTCTTAAGTCTTTCTTCAAAAGAAAGTTCTCTATATGAGTTATTTTTTTGTTCATTTGTGTTATTGCTTTCTTCTGCATGTATTGACTTCTCAGAATTTGCAACTAATTCTGTTTTTAACAAACTATCTTTTATTGAATGATATATTGCTTGAAATATTTTGCTTTCTTCTTCAAATCTCACTTCTAATTTAGCTGGATGCACATTTACATCTACCTTAGCTGGATTCATATCTATGTTCAATACTACAAAACCAAATTTTCCTATTGGAATTAAACCTTTATATGCTTGTTCAGTTGCTGCTGTTAAGGCTTTATCTTTTATGTATCTTTTATTTACAAAAAATAATTGATTTGATCTATTTGACCTTGCAATTTCTGGTTTTCCTATTACTCCTGTAATATTTATATCTTCATATTTATATGATACTTCCATTATTCCATTAGCTATATCTTTTCCATATATGCTATAAATAACACTTTTCATGTCTCCATTTCCATTTGTTTGTATTACAGTTTTTCCTGAGTTAATTAATTTTATTGCAATATTAGGATTAACTAAAGCAATTCTTGTAATTACATCTTCAATATACCCTGATTCTGTATAATCCTTTTTTAAAAATTTATATCTTACAGGAGTATTAAAAAATAAATTTCTTACCGTTATTGATGTCCCTGTTGGACATGCAGTTTCTTCTTTATTTAATATTTCTCCTGCTTCTACAACTACTTTATAGCCCACATCTTGTTCTTTTGTTTTTGATACTAATTCAACTGTTGCAATAGCTGCAATACTTGCTAAAGCCTCTCCTCTAAATCCCATAGATGTTACTGTATCTAAATCATCTGCTGACCTTATTTTACTAGTAGCATGTCTTTCAAATGCTATTTCTAAGTCATCTTGTGCTATTCCTTTTCCATTATCAGTTACTTTTATATATGATATTCCTCCATTTTTTATTTCTACTGTTATATTATTAGCTCCTGCATCTATTGAATTTTCTACCATCTCTTTTATTACAGATGCTGGTCTTTCAATAACTTCTCCTGCTGCTATTTGGTTTATTGTTAAATCATCTAATAATACTATATTCCCCAAAATTTTTTCCTCCATTTCATATATTTAAGTATTTGCCTAATTATATCATTACTTTTTGATTTTTGTATAGTTTTTTTATTAATTTTATAATAAAAAATGATTTTGGGGTCGGAGTGATTTTTCTCTCCGACCCCAAAATCATTTTTAATTATGTACTTCAAACATATCTTTTCCTTCTCCACAAACTGGGCATACCCAATCTTTTGGTAGATCTTCAAATGGTGTTCCTGGTTTTATTCCTGCTTTTTCATTTCCGAATTTTGGATTATATATGTATTTACATTCTATACATTCATATCTTTGTGTTTCTGATTTTTCTGTTTTGAAATTTCTATATCCTAAAGCTATTGCAACAATTACCATTAATAAGAATGATAGTGCTTTCCATACTCCACTTTCTAACATTATTACCGCAAATATTCCAAATGTTGCAGAAATTCCATATAATATTAGTACAGCTTGTTTTTGACTAAATCCTTTTGCTACTATTCTATGGTGTAAATGTCCTTTATCTGCTTTGAATATTGCTTTTATTGATTTTCCTTTTATTAATCTTCTAATGATTGCCCAAAATGTATCAAATAATGGCAATCCTAATACTATTAGTGGTAATACAATTACTGCTACAGTATATGTCTTTGCCACTCCTAATATTGATATTATTGATAGTGAAAATCCTAAGAAATTGGAACCGGTATCACCAATAAATGTTTTTGCTGGTGAAAAGTTGAATGGTAAAAATCCAACTAATGCTCCTGCTAATGCTGTTATTAATAATATTGCCACCATTGGTGAATCATTTAACACAAATATTATTAATAATGATATTGCTGATATTACTGATATTCCTGATGATAAACCATCTAATCCATCTATTAAATTTATTGCATTTGTTACTCCAACAATCCATATTATTGTTATAAATATTGAAAATATTTCTTGTGCTTGTGCATCTTGCACAAATGGAATCTGCAATTCATTTATTCTTACTCCAAAAGCAACTACCACTATTGCTGCTAGAACTTGTCCTGCTAATTTTGTTAATGGTTTTATAGTTTTTATATCGTCTATTATGCAGGTAATTGAAATTATTAGTATTCCTAAAAATATTCCTAATAGTTTCATTCCATATTGTTCAGTTCCAAATAAATTAATAGTATTTTCCATGCTCATTACTATTAATAAGTATATTACAGATACTAGAAATCCTAATATTACTGCTGGCCCTCCAAATTTCGGCATTGCTTTTTTGTGCATTCTTCTTTGGTCTTTTGGTACATCTACTGCTCCTACTTTATGTGCAATTTTTATCGTATATGGTGTTGCCATAAAGGTCACAATAAAGGCTAATAGAAATGCTATTGCTATATCTCCCCACATAAAAATTCCTCCATGTTATTTCATGTTTTCTTTTTCTATTTCTTCTATTAATTCAATTCTTTCTTTATGTCTTCCACCTTCAAATTCTGTTGCAAGCCACATTCTTAATATGCATATTGCATCATTAGTTGTTACATCATCAGCTCCCATTGCAAGAATATTACTATCATTATGTAGTCTTGAATATTTTGCTGTAAATTCATCATGGCATAATCCACATCTAATTCCTTTAAATTTATTTGCTACCATATTCATTCCAATTCCTGAACGACATATTAAAATTCCTTTTTCACATTTTTTACTTTGAACTGCTTTTGCAACTTCTTTGGCTATATTAGGGTA
>CATYUF010000033.1 GCA_958413095.1 uncultured Clostridium sp. | reverse complement strand
AAATATTATTTTTAATTTTTTAAGAAAAACTATTGACTTTTAATAGTTGGTCTTTCATGTGGTAGGAAAATTTTTTATTATCTTGAGATATAAACTTTTATATTAAAATCATCATTAGAATGAGATTCTAAATCATCTTGTAATCCTTTGAAATTATCAATATTATAATCTGGATCATATATAAAACATAGCAAAGTTTTACAGTTTTGATGAGATTGGTAACGACCAATATCAACTAATAATTGCTGACCTATTTTGTTATCGCTTAAGCCTTTTCTAGTCATTTTTACTTCTATTCCAATTTGGTAATCAGGTATTAAAAAATCTAGTCTAGAATTAGAGCCGGCATGACTAGGAACTGATTCTTCTTTTCGAATATCGTTAAAATATAATAATAACAAAGAATGTAACAAATCTTGAACATCATATTCATCTTTTAATTTAAGGGTTTCTCTACCTTCATATCTTTTTAACAATTGAGTGGCTATATCATGAAATTTGTTGAAAATAGTTTCGATTTTTTGTACAGCATCATCTTGAGATATTGCTTGTTGATTGGAATATTTTAAATCTATTAAGATTTGATATGTATGTGTGTATATGTGATTTAAAATAGCTTTATAATTGGATAGGGCATTTTGGTATGTTGATATAATATTGTCATGTTTTTGTTTCTCATAATATAAATCAATAGGGGCTAAGTTGTCTGGTAAAACTGTATCTTTGATTTTTTGTCCAATAGAGTCAATCTGTAGGATAAGATTTGCAGTGGAATCAGCATAAATTCCGTCTTTATCAATTTCGAATGTTCTATATTTCATAAAATCTCTTAAAATTTTACGATATTTTTCTTTTATTTTAGTAATATCTGTTATACCTATATTTTTGCATAAAGTAGTAAATATTTTTTCTGTATTAGGATTATAATTCCCTCTAAGTTCTTCTGTTTGTAGTTTTACCCAGAGCCAATCATATGGTTTATTTAATTTTTCTGTAATAGAAAGCAATTTAACTAACACTGTAGGTAAAAATTTTTTGTGATCTTCATCTAATTTTGTTATACATTCATCTATTTCATCATAAATATTCATAGTTAGTCTCCTTTATTTTTACATTTATGTATGCTGTTCGGCAAATAAAATTTATTACACTCAAAACAGTAATTTGGAATATTACCATTTTTATATCTAAAAACAATTCATAATACATCAAAGAAAGTAAAGATTTATAAGAAATACTTTCTACAATTTCACCTGAATCAGTTTTT
Source organism: uncultured Clostridium sp. (assembly GCA_958413095.1). Taxonomy (GTDB): domain Bacteria; phylum Bacillota; class Clostridia; order TANB77; family CAG-508; genus CAG-269. The sequence goes on along the minus strand of CATYUF010000033.1, from coordinate 18,065 downwards.
ACAAAACGTTTTCTAATTTCACCAGTTCTATAAGAAATTTGTTCTAAAGTTTTTTCTAACAAGCTATTATCACAAGATAGGTTATAAAGTAAACGGTGCATTTCTGATAAATAATCCATATAACAAGATATAGTTTCAAAATACCCTGTAATTTTATATTTTTCTAATATAGGATTAAAACTATCTTTTCCAGGAAAGTCAACTGTTTTAAAGTTTAAATCAAATTGGAATAAAGAAGGATTATAATAATCAGTGTCAAATATTCCTAATTCAAATGGTTTAAAAATAGGAAAAGAAACATTAAACTTTTCATTTGTAGATTCATAAACTTCTCCAAAGAAACCATATTTGCATGCAAAATTATAAATAGTTTTATAAAAAGTTTCTCTATCTGTTGCATAAGAATTAATATTTAAAAACTCTAAATATATTCTTGAATTTTTTTCTTTTTCATCCAATGGATTAAAAAATATAATTTTAGAATCTTTATTAGGACCATAAACTTCTTTACCAGTAAAAGAAGGATATTTTATGGGATTTTTTATTTTTAACCATAAAGGTTTTTGACTAGGTAATATATCAATATAATCTTCTAAAGTTTTAAAACTATATTCACTAACTAAAGAATTAGTTTTTCCAGTTAAATATCCAACAGGTACATTAAAAAAGTTAGATAATTTATTTAAAACTTCAAATCCAGGTGTGGAATTATTTGATTCGTAATTTGCGATGATTGATTTCTTTTCTCCAATAGCATTTGCTAATGCTTGTTGTGTAATACCTTTATTTTTTCTTAAAAGCTTTAATTTTTTACTAAAATTTGTATTCATCATAAACACTCCAATATATTTTTATGAGAACATTATAAAACAATAATTTGCATTTATAAATAATTAAAACAAAAATATTTTAAAAATGTATTGAGAAAAAACAAAAATACAAATAAAATGTTTTAAAACAAAACAATAATGTTTTTGTTTTAAACAAATTAGATAGGAGGTGATTAGATAGGGATAATGAAAAATTAAATTCAAATACAAAAGAAAAAAGAGTTTTAGATTCAGTAGAAGCAGCACAATATTTGGGTATTTCATATTGGTTAATTCGTAAATTAGTTAGAGAAAAGAAAATACCATATTACAAAATAGAATCTAAAACATTATTTACTAAAGAAATTCTAGATAAATACATTCAAGATAGTCTAGAAGAACTAAAGAAAAAAGTAGAATATAGTTTTGATGATTTTTAAAATTAAAAAATATTTTACTAAAAAGGTGGTGATTACTGATGAAAGGAGGAAAGAGATATTGTTTTAAGTTGTACAATAATTTTTTTGACAACGAAAAAATCAAGCAAATCAAAAGAAAAAAAAGATGGAGATAGACTTATTGTAATTTTTATAAATTGTTTAGCAATAGCAGCAAATTGTGAATCTGGAGGATATTTAAAAATAAGTGAAAACAAGTTTTTTACCATAGAAACATTAGCACATCATATGGGTAGAAATCAGAAAAGTATCAAGAATTCATTAGATATTTTCCAGGAATATAGCATGATAGTACAAGATGAATATGGTTATAAAATTAAAAATTGGAATAAGTATCAAAACTTACAGGAAAAAGGGATAAAGGATAAAAAAGAATCCACAAAAATAGGAAAAAATGTGGATACAGAAAGAGAAAAAGAATTAAAAAAAGAAATAGAACAGAAGGAGGTGAATTTTATGCAAAACATAGTTATGGAAAATTCAAGATTTTATATAGTATAGAAGAAATCTTGCAAAATGGTTATCAAATAAAAGCAAATATACCTGAAGATACCAGATGTAAATATTGTAATAAAGTTTTGAAACCAAGAGGAATATTAAATCCAATAAGCAAAACAATAAATGTATTTATAGAAAATGAAAAATGTAATTGTAAACAAGCAATAGAAGAAAGAAATAATGCAAAAGAAAAACTACAAGAAGAATTGATGAAACAATATGAGAATTTTAGAAAAGAAGAATACAACAAAAAAATAAAACAATATTATGGAACAGATTTTATAACAACACAATTTAAACAAAAAACTTTAGAGAATTTTATTACAAATGAACAAAATTCAAGAACGAAATTAGCAGCAGAGAAATTTATATCAAATTTCAAAAATTTTAAGAATGGTATTATATTTGAAGGGAAAAGTGGAACAGGAAAAACACATATATCAATGGCGATATGTAATGAATTATTAAAAGAAAATACACCAATAATATTTGGAAAATTAACAGAATTAGTAGATAAGTATGCTAAATTTTATACAAATCATACAGAAAGTGATTTAACAAAATTATATACGAAAGTAGATTTATTAGTTATAGATAATTTGGGACTTGAACCAATGAATGATTGGTTGTTATCTAAATTATTTACAATCATAAATGAAAGAATATTAAATGAATTACCATATATTATTACAACAAATTATGACAGAGATAAGTTAAAACAAAGATTAAGCATACCAAACAAAGTATGTGAAACAACAAATTCTATAATATCAAGATTATATAATATGTGCTACAGAATAGAATGCAAGTAGAAAAAAGATTATAGAATATTAAAATTGAAAATAATGTAGCTATTTAATAGTGATGGAATATAAATTGGGAATAGTTTGGAAATTTATTGTTTTATTATTTAACTTTATTTTAGATTTATAAAAAAACAAATTCATAATTTAAAATTAAGATACAAAAATATAAATTTTTTCAAACTAGCATAAGAAAAATAGCTAAGTAAGGAGGTAAAGATGTTAGAAAGAAGAATTGCAACATATGATAAAACTAATTTTAGGAAAAGATTAAATGAATTTTTAGAAGTTGCAAAAATATATAAGCAAGACGATTTGAACGAACACAATATTTATCAAATTTTATATAAAACAGAACAATTCAGAAATGCAATATATAAATGTATAAAACTAAAAAGACCATTAATAGTAGATTCACCATTGCCAGGAAAAGAAGATGGAATAAGTGAGTATGAAAGCAACTATTCAGATGAGATTTTAAAAATAAGGATTAATGAATTATTGCCACCAGTAAGAACACCATATAACAATAAGAGATTAGAAAATACTTGCCAAGCAATAGGAGAAAAGTATAAAGGTTTATTTGTAAATAGAGAAGTTATTATTAGAGTACAAGTAAGTGTACCTAGAAATAATTGGGATATAGATAATAGAGATTTAAGATATATTTTGAATGGATTTGTTTATGGTGGACTTATTACAGATGACAATATTAGATATGTAAGTTATATGTTAGAAGGAATTAATGACAAAGAAAATTATATAAAAATATTTATTGGAGATAAAAGAAATATTTTAAAGATTTGTAATACAAATCCAAAAGAATATTTTGAAAAAGTGTGATTATTAATCAATTTAAAAATATCCAACTAGTCACACTTTTGGGACTTTCAAAAAATCACACTTTTTAATAAATATAGAAATACCTAAAAATAAAACAAAACTGACATTTTTTATACTTGAAAATTGTACATAGGTAGGGAGTACATAACAGAAAAAACATATAAATACATGTAAGGGCGACAGGAGGCACAAGATGTTAATCTTGTGTCTCCTGTCGCATAAAAGTAAGTTGGAAGATAGGTAAAAATGTAAAAAAGGTGGGAGGTAATTTAAGTGGAAAAAGAAAAGAGGATATGTTTAAGAAGTAGAGATTTTAATTTTATAATGTATTTATCTGAATATGGAATTATAACAAATGAGAATGTTAAATTATTTTATGATTCAAAATATTATTATAAAAACAGATTAGCAAGTTTAGCAAAAGGTGAGTTTATTGAACGATTGTATGGAAAAGTAGTATTAGGCAGAAAAGGAAAAAGTTATTTGAATGAAATAGGATTAGGTTATAGAAATATAAATAGAAATGAAACTTATAAAAAGAGAATGGAAAGAATTAGTGATGTATCTTGTAAGGTACAATTAGCTGGATGGGTCTTTGAGCCAAGCTGGAGGTGTAGTGTAAATACATATACTAAAAGAGGTAATAGATTTATAGGTGTCATGTCAAGAGAAAAAAGACATTGGGGAGAAAGTGATGAAGATTATATGAAAAATAGGATAATTAATATATTTGGAGAAAATATTTATAGAGTAAAAGGATACATATATGAAATATATTGCAAAAAGGAAGAAAATCTATATACATATATTTTTCCAATGCCTTTTGCTGATTTTAGTATTATGGATTGGATTAATTATATTGTTGATAGTAGCATTCATGGTGATATTAAATGCAAGGTTGTTTGCAATGAATTTTGCATAGAGGAGGTTAAAAATTTTTTGAAAGATAAAGTTGAAGTGATTTGTTTGATGGAACAATAGAAGAAAATGGAAAAAATAACACAGAGTCATTGAGAAAAAAGTCGTTTTATGGTATAAATATATTGGAAAAATAAAAATTAGAGGTGCGAAAGAATGAATAATCAAAATATAAGAGAAAGAGAAGAACTACATAAAAAAATATGGTCAATAGCAGATGATTTAAGAGGATCTGTTGATGGATGGGACTTTAAACAATATATATTAGGAATAATGTTTTATAGATACATATCAGAAAATATAACAAATTACATAAATGAAGGAGAAAGAAAAGCAGGAGACAAGGATTTTGATTATGCAAAATTACCAGATGAAATGGCAGAAACACAACGTGAAGAATTAGTAAAAGAAAAAGGATTTTTTATATTGCCTTCTGAACTATTTTGTAATGTGCATAAAAAAGCAAAAAATGATGAGAATTTAAATGAAACTCTAGAAAAAGTATTTAATAATATAGAAAATTCTGCAAAAGGAGCAGAAAGTGAAGATGATTTTGCAGGGCTATTTGATGACATAGATGTAAATAGTAATAAATTAGGTGCAACAGTAGCAAAAAGAAATGATAAGTTAGTAAAAATATTAAATGGTATTGCAGATATTAAATTAGCTGATTATAAAAGTAACTCAATTGATGCTTTTGGAGATGCTTATGAATTTTTAATGTCAATGTATGCATCTAATGCTGGAAAATCTGGAGGAGAATTCTTTACTCCTCAAGAAGTAAGTGAATTATTAACAAGACTTGCAGTAGTAGGAAAAAAATCAGTAAATAAAGTATATGACCCAGCTTGTGGTTCTGGTTCATTACTATTAAAATCAGCTAAAATATTAGGAAAAGAAAATGTAAGAAATGGTTTTTACGGCCAAGAAATTAATTTAACTACATATAATCTATGTAGAATAAATATGTTTTTACATGACATAGGATATGATAAATTTGATATAGCTTGTGAAGACACACTAACAAATCCACAACATTGGGATGATGAACCATTTGAAGTAATAGTATCAAATCCACCATATTCTATTAAATGGGCAGGAAATGATAATCCATTATTAATAAATGATTCAAGATATTCTCCAGCAGGAGTATTAGCACCTAAATCAAAAGCAGACTTTGCATTTATAATGCATTCTTTATCTTGGCTTGCAACAAATGGAACAGCTTCAATAGTATGTTTTCCAGGAATATTTTATAGAGGTGGAGCAGAACAAAAAATAAGAAAATATTTAGTAGATAACAACTTTATTGATTGCATTATTCAATTACCAGATAACTTATTTTTTGGAACATCAATTGCAACATGTATAATGGTATTAAAGAAAAGTAAAAAAGATAACAGTATATTATTTATAGATGCTTCAAAAGAATGTGTAAAAGTTACAAACAATAATAAATTAACTGATAAAAATATAGAACATATTGTAAAAATTTTTACAGATAGAAAAGATATAGACTATGTGGCTAAATTAGTTTCAAATACTGAAATAGGAGAAAATGACTATAATTTATCTGTTTCAACTTATGTAGAAAAAGAAGATACAAGAGAAAAAATTGATATAGTAGAATTAAATAATCAAATTGAAGAAATTGTAGCAAGAGAGCAAGTGCTTAGAGATGAAATAGATAAGATAGTAAATGAAATAGAGGGGTATTAACCAAATGTTTGATTTTAAAAATTTAAAAGAACTAGCAGATGCAGTAAAAGATATACAGGATACATTAAATAAAATAAAGATTAAGATTGATGTAAAATGTATTAAAGAAAACATGAATAATCAACTAGTTGTTATTAAAAAAATGTCAAAGTTAGGGTTTGTAATACCAACTAATGTTGATTTAAGTATGCAAAAGAAAATCTTTACATATACAAATGAAAACGAACTGGAGAAACTGTTTACTGAATTTTTCTTAAATAATAATCAGAAAGAATTATTAAGAATAAACGGAGAATTTAATAGCTATTCAGAACTAGAAAATTTTAAAAATCCATATAATGAAGCTTATTTTAACTTTACAAATGAAAAATATTTTTCGTCTTGCTTAATATTAACAGCATTATTAGAGGGATTAATTAGAAACTATTTGAATATTCCAACAAAAGATAATAATATAAGTGGATATATAAATGGAAATTTAAATAAAAAATATAAAGACAAATACACGATTCTTTTTCAAGATAAAACTGGAATAAGTAAATTTATAGAAAATTATTATTTAGAAATGTTTTAATGCACGGTTTAGAGTTTCAAAGATTTAGAAAAATAGATGCTATTAAATTATTTAATATAATAGATATATTAAATAATTTGTTATTAGTCAGAAATTACGAGGTAATATAAATGAACAAATTAGAAGAATTAATAAAGAAGTTATGCCCAAATGGAGTAGAATATAAAGAATTAGAAAAATGTTGTAATATTTTGGATAATAAACGCAAACCAGTAACAAAATCTGCTAGACAATATGGAGAATATCCATATTATGGTGCAAATGGAATTCAGGATTATGTATCAGATTATATTTTTGATGGAACATATGTACTTGTAGGAGAAGATGGAAGTGTTACTACACAAAATGGTAATCCAATTGTTACATGGACAGAAGGAAAGATATGGGTAAATAATCATGCTCATATTATAGAAGGAATTAATGGAGTATCATTAAGATATTTGTATTATTATATTCAAACAATTAATATTTCTAACTTAATTCATGGTAATATACCAAAATTGAATCAAGGAAATTTAAGAAAATTGAATATAGCTCTTCCACCAATTGAAATACAAAATGAAATAGCGCGAATATTAGATAATTTTACAGAATTAGAAGAAGAATTAGAAGAAGAATTAGAAGCAAGAAAGAAACAATATGAATATTACGAGCAGAATTTAATTTGGAATAATACTTATAATAGAGTAAAATTAAAAGATCTTTGCATAGTAAATCAAGGTTTGCAAATTCCGATTAGCAGACGCTTTAATAAACCAGGAAAGAATCGTTATTTATATATAACAGTACAATTTTTAAAGAACAAAAATGAGAATCAATATTATATTGAGAATCCAGATAAAAATGTAATATGCAAAAAAGATGATATTTTAGTTACTAGAACGGGAAGTACAGGAATCATAATTACAGGTATAGAAGGGTGCTTTCATAATAACTTTTTTAAAGTTAATTGCAATGACAAAATAGAAAAAGAATATATGTATTGTGTTTTAAAAAGTAAATCTATGTATAATAAAATGTTGACGGTTGCATCTGGAGGAACAGTTCCAGATTTACCACATAATAAATTTTACAATTTAGAAATACCAGTACCAAGTTTAAAAGAGCAAAGTGTAATAGCAAAAAAAATAAAGGTATTTAACAAATTATGCAATGATATTTCTAAAGAACTTCCAGCAGAAATAGAAGCAAGAAGAAAACAATATGAATATTATAGAGATAAATTATTAACATTTAAGGAGATAAAAAATGGATAGTTTATTGCAGAAAAGTGTTAGTACAGAATTAGAAGATTTAATACAATACATTAATAAATGTCAATTTGATGACTTAACATTATATAGAAAAATTTCAAATACATTTGGTCAGTTAGCTGCTTTATTTGGAGGATTTAATAATAATGCTGTTTCTAGAAAGGACGAGATAAAAAATGCTTGTATTGCTTTTAATAATGCATTTAAACACCAAAGAGAAATGAAAGAGGATTATAACAATCTAAAACTTATAACATATGGAACAGTATTAGACTGTATTTTACCAGCCCCTTTGGGAGATGTTGTATATTTAACAAATTCGGATTATTTAAAAAAGTTAAGAAATCCAAGAAACTATGAATGGTATTCCAAAGTATTTGAAGGCAAAAGATTAGATTTTATATTATATGAAATAAAACAAATTTTAGGAGAAGAAAAATGAGTAAATACAATGTAGTAATGGAAATGAGTAATTCAACAGTAGTAACTGAATATAAGCCTGTACAAAAGCGTTCCGATTCATATCAAAGCGAAGCAGCATTAGAAAAAGAATTTATCAAAATGCTAGAAGAACAAGGTTATGACTATTTGCAAATACATGATTCTAATACACTTATAAATAATTTGCGTAAACAATTAGAGTTATTAAATAAATATAACTTCACAGATAGTGAATGGGAAAGATTTTTCAATGATAATATTTGTAATAACAATGATGGAATAGTTGAAAAGACAAGAAAGATACAAGAAGACAATATTCAGGTACTAAAAAGAGATGATGGAACAAGTAAAAACATTACATTAATAGATAAAAAAGGTATTCATAATAATAGAATACAAGTTATAAATCAATATGAAGAAAATGAGGGTAGTTACAAAAATAGATATGATGTAACAATACTTGTAAACGGATTTCCATTGGTACATGTAGAATTAAAAAGAAGAGGCATAGCTTTAAAGGAAGCTTTTAACCAAATAAATAGATATCAAAGAGAAAGTTTTTGGGCTGGAAGTGGACTTTATGAATATATTCAAATATTTGTAATTTCTAATGGTACAAGCACAAAATATTATTCTAATACAACAAGAGAAAATCATGTAAAAGAAAAGAATAGTACTAGAAATAAGAGTAAAAAAACAAGTAATAGTTTTGAATTTACTTCTTATTGGGCAGATAGTAGTAATAAAGTTATTTCAGATTTAGTAGATTTTACAAGGACATTCTTTGCAAAGCATACAATTTTAAATATACTAACAAAATATTGTGTTTTTACATCAGAAAATATGTTACTTGTAATGCGTCCTTATCAAATCGTAGCAACAGAAAAAATATTAAATAGAATAGAAGTTTCCACAAATTATAAAAAAATGGGGACAATTGAAGCTGGAGGATATATATGGCATACAACAGGTTCTGGAAAAACACTTACATCATTTAAAACTGCACAACTTGCAACAAATTTAGATTACATAGACAAAGTTTTATTTGTAGTTGATAGAAAGGATTTAGACTATCAAACAATGAAAGAGTATGATAAATTTCAAAAAGGTGCAGCAAATGGAAATAGAAGTACAAAAATATTGCAAAAACAATTAGAAGATGATACATCAAGAATTATAGTTACAACAATACAAAAACTTAGTGAATTTGTAAAAAGAAACAAAAATCATCCAGCATATCAAAAACATTTAGTATTAATATTTGATGAATGCCATCGTTCTCAATTTGGAGATATGCACCAGATGATAGTTAAGAATTTTAAAAATTATCATTTATTTGGATTTACAGGAACACCAATATTTGCAAAAAATGCTGTAAATAAGTCAAATCCAAATTTCTGCACAACAGAGCAAGCTTTTGGAGAAAAACTACATACATATACAATAGTAGATGCAATTAATGATGGAAATGTATTGCCATTTAGAATTGACTATGTAAATACAGTAAAAGAGAAAGAAGAAATGACGGATAAAGAAGTTGCTGCTATAAATACAGAAGAAGCACTTTCAGCTCATGAAAGAGTAAGTAAAATAGTTGAATATATAATAAATCATTTTGACCAAAAAACAAAAAGAAATTCATTTTATGATTTAAAGGGACAAAGAGTAAATGGATTTAACTCAATATTTGCTGTAAGCTCAATTTCAATGGCTAAGAAATATTACTTAGAATTTAAAAAACAATTAGAAGAAAAGCATAAGGATTTAACTATTGCAACAATATATTCATATGCACCAAATGAAGAAGATAATAGTAATGGAATATTAGAAGATGAAGAATTTGAAACAGATTTGCTAGACCAAAGTTCAAGAGAGTTTTTAGACTTTGTTATAGGAGAATATAATAAGAAATTTAAAACAAATTTCTCTTCAGAAGGAAATGGATTTCAAGATTATTATAAAGACTTATCAGATAGAGTAAAAAATAGAGAGGTTGATTTACTAATAGTAGTAAATATGTTCTTAACTGGTTTTGATGCAACAACATTAAATACATTATGGGTAGATAAAAATTTAAAACAACATGGATTGATACAAGCATATTCAAGAACAAACAGAATTTTAAATTCTGTAAAAACTTATGGAAATATTGTATGTTTTAGAGATTTAGAAGAAGCTACTAATGATGCTATTGCACTATTTGGGGATAAAAATGCAAGTGGAATAGTTTTACTTAAATCTTATGAAGATTACTATTATGGCTATGAAGATGATAAGGGAAGAAAACAATTAGGTTATGAAGAAAGAATTGCAATGCTTCTTCAAAAATATCCAATAGGAGAGCAAATAATTGGAGAACAAAATAAAAAAGACTTTATTGTACTAATGGGAAATATTTTAAGACTTAAAAATATATTATCTTCATTTGATAAATTTGCAGGAAATGAAATATTATCAGAAAGAGATTTTCAAGATTATATAGGGACATATACTGATTTATATGAAGAATATAAGTCCAGAACAGAAGAAGAGGAAAGCATTAAAGAAGATATAGTATTTGAAATGGAACTTGTAAAACAAGTAGAAGTAAATATAGATTATATTTTAATGCTAGTTGCTAAATATCATGATTCAAATTGTGAAGATAAAGAAATACTAGGTTCTATTGATAAGGCTATAAAATCAAGTTTAGCACTTCGTTCAAAGAAAGAATTGATAGATAAATTTATTTCAAAAATCAATGCAGATACAAATGTATATAGTGATTGGGCTAAATTTGTAAAGAAACAAAAAGAAGAAGATTTAGAAAATTTAATCAAAGAAGAAAATCTAAATGAAGAAGCAACTAGAAAGTTTTTGGATAATTCTTTTAGAGATGGAGAAGTAAAAACAACAGGTACAGATATAGAAAAAATATTACCACCAATGAGAAGATTTGGAGGAGGTAATAGAACAGAAAAGAAACAAACAATAATTGATAAGTTAAAGAAATTCTTTGAAAAGTATTTTGGAATAAATAGTTCAAATGATGAAGAAAACAATGAGATAAGATATGATGTTACTGATGAAGAAAATAATAATAATAATTTAGTAATGGCTGCTGAAGATGAAGGAAAATATAAGAGAAAATAATAATGGAGGTATATATGAATAAAATCAAGTTTACAAAATTATTTGGGAGATTTAATTATGAAATAGAATTAAAAGAAGGAATTACAATAATAACAGGCCCAAATGGATATGGTAAATCGACTATACTAAGATGCATAGAAGCTATTCAAAAAGGTATAGAAGGAGTAATATATTTAATAAGTTTAGATTTTGAAAAAATCGAAATTTTTCTTTCTGAGAATGATACAATAACTATAAAAAAAGATGATTCAAAATTGTATTTAGATAAGACATCTGTTAATATAGAAGATTTTTATAAAAAAATTACTAGATTAACATATAGATTAGGGCCATATTTAAGACATATAGATGATGAAAATTTTATAGATAGAAGAAGTGGAAGAATATACGAAATGAAAGAAATAATATCTAATAAAAAAATACTAAACTATATATTAGATAGTTCAATATCAATGAATGAATTGTTTTCTACTACATTTATCAACAAACTAAAAAGTATACAAGACAGAGTTGGAAATATATTTTTAATTAAAGAACAAAGATTATTATTAAGTGAAACAGAAAAAAGCAGACTGGAGGATAGAATAATTAATTTTATTGAAGAATTGCCAGAAAAATTAAAAAAACAAATAGGAAAAACTTCAGAAGAGTATTCTAAAATAGCATATCACTACGATAGCACATATCCATATAGATTATTTAATGAAAAAAATGGAATAAATAAATTAGAATATGAAGAAAAAATGAAAGAAATAAAAGAAAAGTTTAATAAATTGAAGGAATATGATATTTCAGAGGGAATTAATAATAGAAAATTAGAATTCAAACAAGAATTTTCTACAGCTTTAAAAGTTTATGTAGATGACTTTAATAATAAATATAAAGTGTATGAAGAATTAATAAATAAACTTGATTTATATATTAGTATTATCAATAGTAGATTAACCTTTAAAAAAATAAAAATATCTAGAGACACAGGAATAGAGATTATTAATGATAAACAACAAAAATTAAAGTTATCTGATTTATCTTCAGGAGAGCAACAAGAAATAGTTTTGTTTTATAAATTAATTTTTGAAGCACCAAATCAAAGCTTATTACTAATTGACGAACCAGAAATTTCATTGCATATAGTTTGGCAAAAAATTTTTATGAATGATTTACAAAAAGTTGTAGACTTAAAGAATTTAAATGTTATAGTAGCAACACATTCGCCACAAATAATCAATAATTATTGGGATAATCAAATTGATTTAGGAGAATTATATGGCAACTAATTCAATATTAGATAATTTAACCAGTAAAGATATGATATCGACAATAAAATTAGAAATAGGGGCGGATGTAAATAAAGAAAAAACATTTTTAGTAGTTGAAGGTAAAGATGATAAAAAATTTTTAAAATATTTAGTAAAAGATAATGTTGTCATTTGTGAGTCTTATTCTGGTAAAAAAGGTATTGAAGAAATATTAGAGAAATTTAAAAATAATAAAAGGATTATAGGAATACGTGATAGAGATTATGAAAAAAGAAAATTAGATAATAGAATTTTTTTCTATGATTTTTGCAATATTGAGATGATGATTATAAATGATGATGATGTGTTTGAAAAGATTTGTTGTGAATATTATGAAGGTGAAATGAAATACAATGAATTAAGAAAAAACATTTTGCAAAATTTATTGTTAATTAGCATTTTACGAAAAAGAAATGAAGATGAAAAGAAAATGTGGAATTTTAACGGTATCAATTATGATATCGATGAAGAAGGAAAAATTGTTGAAGAGAGTTTATTCTTTCACTTGCAAAGAATTAATCCATCCAAATCCAAAGATGAATTTGTTTTCAGTTTAAAGAGAATAAAAAAATATGAAGAATTATTAAATATAACTAATGGACATGATTTTACAAAAATTTTTATTAAGTACTGCAAAAAAGAAAATAAAAAAAATATAAATGAAAATAATTTATTAGAAGTATTTAGATGTGCATTTAGTAAAGAAGCATTTAAGAAAACATCCTTGTATAAAGATATAAAACATTATCAAATTTTGAATAAAATTCAATTTGTATGAATATAAAAAATAGGAATTGATATGAAACAAACATAATTTATATAAAAAGAAAAAATATATACAATAGGAAGTGATATGCATTTGTGAAAAATAATGAATGACGATTGAATAAAAGATAAATTGATAGATATAAAATAAAGAATCCAGTTTATAGTTAACTAATTAAAAAATGGATTCTTTATTTTTGAATATTCATATATAAAAAATTTAATACTATGAACATTTTGAATGTTTAATTGAATCAACTATTAGTTCTTTTATAAGTTCACTTGGGGATATTTTATTATAAAATAGATTATTAATTATATTAATATAAGTTATATACATATCTATTATAAATATAATAATTTTAGCATATAATCAAAAAACAATCATTATACTATAATATTTAGTATAAAAACGAATAAAAAATTCAAAAATACAAAAAATATAATTAAAACAGATTTACTTTTTTATAAAAATAGCATATAATATATAAGAGAGGTGAGTGAAATGCTAGTTGAATTTAGTGTGAAAAATTTCATGTCATTTAAAGATAAAGTAACTTTTAGTATGGAAGCAGCAACAGGAACAGAAAACAAAGAAAATATTATAAATACACAAAATATAAATGAAAGAATTTTAAAGAGTACAGCAATATATGGAGCAAATGCATCAGGAAAAACAAATTTAATAAAAGCATTTACAGTAGCAATATTAATGATAAGAAAATCAAATAATAGACAGGTCGGAGAAAAATTAATGGAAATGGAGCCATTTGCCTTTGATGAAAAGACTAAAGTAAAACCATGTGAATTTGAATTTGTCTTTTATGCAAAAGAAATGAAATATATATATGGTTTTATAGCAGACAAAGAAAAGGTGTATGAAGAATATTTATATCAGTATTTTACAGCAAAACCAACCAGAATATTTGAGAGAACTAATGTAAATGAGTATAAATTCTTACAGGCAGATGAAGGAAAATTAAATGCTATAAAAACACAAAATATAGATAATAAATTGTTTTTAGCTACAGCAACAACATGGAATTATGATAAGACAAAAGAACCATATTTGTGGTTTGCAAAAAATATAGACACATATACTGGTGGAATGTTATTAAACGATTTTGTTGTAGAGTCATATAACAACAAAGATGAAGGGAAAGCTCTAAAAAAATTTGCATTAAAATTATTAAATGAAGCAGACATTATAATAAAAGACTTTAGTGTAGAAATTGAAGAACGTGATGTAGATAGTAATATGATAATGCTGTTAAAAAACTTTAATATTCCTTCACAAATGTTGCCACAAAAACAAAGAGATATAAAAATAAGAATGACACATGAAGTTATTAATGATAACGGCAATATGCAAAGTTATGAATTAAACTTTAATAATGAGTCTTCAGGAACACAAATTCTATTTTCATTTGCACCAATATTAAAAGATGTTTTTGAGAATGGAAAAATATTAGTAATAGATGAAATTGAAAGAAGTTTGCATCCTAATTTAGTAGAAATGATTATTAAATTCTTTCATAACCCACAAATTAATAAAGGAAATGCACAGTTGATATTTAATACACATGATACAAATTTATTATCTTTAGATATATTTAGGAGAGACCAGATATGGTTTGCAGAAAAAAATCCAAAGAAAGGGGCTACTGATTTATATCCTCTTGATGACTTCTCAGTTAGAAAAAATGAGAATATCCAAAAAGGATATTTAAATGGGAGATATGGAGCAATTCCTTTTGTAGCTATGGGTAATAGCTTATGGGAAGATTAGAAGGATTTAAACAAAGAGATAGAAACCGACAAAGTAGGAAACGAAATCCTATTATAGTAATAGGAAGTGAAGGTGCAAACAAAACAGAAGAAATTTACTTTAAAAATTTTAATACTAGAAGATGTATTATAAAGTTTTCTACAGGAAATAGTACAGATTCAGTTGGAATTGTTAAGGATTTAATAAAATTTATAGATAATGAAATTGGAAGAGAAGATGGGGACAAATATTATGTAGTGTTGGATACGGATGTAAATCAAGATAAACAAAGTCAGATTGATAAAGCGAAAGCATTAGCTATAAAAAATGGAGTTGAATTTATAACTTCAACTCCAACATTTGAATATTGGTACAGGTTACATTTCGGCTATACAACAAAGACATACCATTCAAGTGAAGAAGTTCAAAATGATATAAAAGATAAAATAAAAGGATATACCAAAAATATGAATACATATCCTATTTTAAAAGATAAAACAGATAATGCTATAAAAAATGCTAAAAAGGTTGAAAAGCATCATTTGGAATTAGGACAAGCACTAGATAATGAAAATTGCAATCCTTATACAGCAGCATATAAAGTTGTAGAAGAATTAATAAAAAGAAATAATTAATACAGATGAAAAGCAAGTATGAAAGTAATTTTAAAATTACAGGAGTATTTTGCTTTTTATAGGATTAAATATAAGGAGATGTTATATGAATTGAAAATAGAAGAATTAAATAAAATACAAAAAAATGCTATGAGTAAAGAATTAATAAAGGAACATTATGAATGGGAAGATAAAAGATTATTTTCTTATATATTAGGTGAAATACCTTTAGAAAGGGAAATATATAGGTATAGTGGTAAAGAACTATCAAAAGAAGATTTAGACCAAAATGATATAGTTAAAAAAATTAATAGAATCATAAAGAAATATAATCGTAGCATGAAAATAGAAGAAAAAGAATTTTATGAACTAGAGAAAGAATATAAAAAGTTAGAAAAATATAAAGAAAAATATTATACTTCATACTATGATGTAATTAATGGAATGAAATTCAACAAAATTCTTATGATAAGTGGTCCTGGAGGAATAGGAAAGAGTCAATTTTTATTTGAATTTTCAGAAAAAGTAAGTAAGAAATTCAAATATTTATGTTTATATGGAAAATATTGTGAAAATATAGAAAATGATATCTTTAAGGAGATAGTTAAAAATATAAAAAACGATAGATTTTATTTTATCATTGATGCAATTAACGAATTTAATAAAGATGTAAGAGAAAAAATATATAAATTTATAAATGATAATAGAAATAATTCAAATTTAAGAATCATAACTTCATTAAGAGATTTCTCAATGGCTGAAAAAGAAATTCAAAAACTAAAAAATTTAGTTGATGTTGAAGAAATTTTTACAGGGGTTAATCCGGATAATGCATTAGAAAAAATATCAGAAAAATATAATTTGGACCTATCAATATATGATAGATTATTATATGATAATAACCCACTACATTTAAAACTAATAATAAAGTCAATAAGTGAAAATCAATTAATTAATAAAGGGTTAAAACCAATTACAAAGGGCACATATATTTATGAACATTTTATTAAGAATGTCTTAACTAAAAATGAATGGAATATTACAAAAAAAATAATTGGTGAAATGTTTAAAAATAAAAGTAAAGAAATAAAAGTACATGAGTTGAATAAATTAAATATAACAGACATAGATTTATATATGAATAAAATGAAAACAAATAATTTTATTGGTACATATGATTATGAGAATGATACTTTTGTTTATTTTATAAATGAAACTTTAACAGATTATTTAATTGCAAGATTTTTATTTGATAATTTAGTAGGATTGAATATATCTGAAACCGAAGAATATATAAACAAGATTGTAAAAGTATTTTATAGTATTCATAATCAAGTTATTTTGATGCTATTTGAAAAATATGAATCTAATATAGAAATAGCTATAAAAATAATAAAAGAATCTGATTTAAATAATTATCTGAATATAGAAATTTTTAATGAACTAAATTTAAGCACTTATAATATAGTAAAAATTCAAAAATTACTTAAAGTAAATATTCTATTAGAACAATTATTAATCCAAGCTGGAGGAAATGAAAGCAATCCATTTAATTGTACGAACTTTTTAAATAAGAAATTAAAAAAATTTTTAGATAAAAAGCAATTAAAGATTTTAGGATATGAGATTAAAAAAATAAGACATAAATTAAAAGTATATGTTCAAACTATTAGCAAATTTAATTATGATAAAAAATACATAGAAGAAAAATTTTGGTATGCAGTTTGGTGCTCATCATTAGTTAATAAACTAACTAGAACCTTAGCAAAAAAACTAATATTTGAAATAACTAATGTTTATCCAGAGTATATTAATAAATTGATATCAGTATATAGTGAAGTTAAAGATGAATATATACAAGAGATGGTAGTACAAGTATTAAGTTCTTTAAAAAAGAATAATAAAATAATAAAGAATTTTTTTAATAGAATAAATGTCAAAGATTTTTGTAATATTAAGAATTTATACTTTATTAGTAACTATCTATATGGAAAAGAAAATTACGAAAAAATGGAAAAAATAAATTATCTTCTAGATACAGACAAAAGGATAAATAGCAATATTTTAAAATTTTTACATAGAATATTTTTTACATATAAATATGATTATGATTTCTTTGGATTTGAAATTTATAATTATTCTATAACATTTCGAACTAAGTTTATGAAGGAA
>CATYUF010000032.1 GCA_958413095.1 uncultured Clostridium sp. | reverse complement strand
CAAACCTACGCCAATTTTCAAGACTGGTGCCATAAACCAACTCGACCACCTCTCCATGTGTCTAACACTGACAATACATATATTATCATATAATTCACTCATATGTCAATATTTTTTGCTTATTTTGTGACATAACTTGAAAATAAATTTTTAAATAAATTATTAATTATTTAAATTGTCCATAAATTAAAATGAATTTATTTTTAATCATTTTACATTATATATTTAATTATCATTATTATGCATTTTATATAAAATAAAACAATTATAAAAAATAAAAAGCGTCAGATTCGATTCTGAGCTTTTTATTTTTATTAAACATATAATTTCATTATTAAAATTTATTTTTCGTTTATAGCCTTTTCTATCGCTTCTTTTTCTTCATCGGATAATATATATTCTGATTTTCCATCTTTTATTGGTTTTGCATATATATTTGAGTTGTCTCTTGAGTATATACCATTTAAAACAACACCATTATTATTATTATCTAATAATGCTAATGTGAAACTTAAATTACTGCCTACATCTTTAAAAGCATTATATCTTACAATTCCTATTTTTTGTATACATGTATCTACAGATTTATCTAATCTTTCACAATATTGTATAATTTCCTTATTTAAGTCTTCTACTTTTTGTACTCTATCCATATAAACTTTTAAGTTTTCATCAATATTTTTACCATTTCCTAATTTTTTCATAAACTCGGAATATTCATTCTTTAATTTTGTTAATTTCAGATGATTTAATATTAACAAAATTATTGATAATACAGATATTAGAAGTATTATTATTAAAAATGTGTCTGTTCTAAGAAATTCTAAAATACTATTCATTGCCATCATTCCTTATTAATTCTAGTATTCTCTCTAACTCTTCATTAGAAGAATATTTTATTATTATTTTTCCACTTTTTTGTTTTGCATCTAATTTTACTTTTGTTCCAAAGAAACTTTGAAATGTATCTTCTATATCTCTATATATTGCTTCATATTTCTTATCTTTTTGCTTTTCTACTGCTTTTTTGTTTCTAACTTTTCTTTCTATATCTCTTACAGAATCCCCTGTCTCAATTATTTTTAAAGCCATTTTATATTGTTTATCTGGATCTTCATAACACAAAAGTTGTCTACAATGACCTTCTGATATCTTTCCTTCTCTTGCCAAGTTTTGTACTCTCTCATCTAAATTTAATATTCTTAAATTGTTCGCTAAAGTACTTCTACCAATTCCAACTGTGTCACTTAGTTCTTGTTGTGTCATCCCATATTCTTCTAATAATTGTCTAAATCCTAAAGCTTTATCTATAGGATTTAAATCTTCTCTTTGTATATTTTCTATTAATGCTATTTCTCTATTTTTTCTTTCAGTACTATCTCTTACTAAGCATGGGATTTCCATAAGACCTGCTTTTTTAGCTGCTCTCCATCTTCTTTCTCCAGCTACAATTTGATAATAATTATCCATTTTTGTAACTATTATCGGTTGAATAACACCATATCTTTTTATTGATGTAGCTAACTCTTCCAAACTCTCACTATTAAATGTCCTTCTAGGTTGATCTCTATTTGGCTCTATATCTATTAATTTTAAATTTTGTACTATCTCTTCTCCATTCTTTAGCTTCATTTCTTCTTCTTTTGTTAACTGATTTTCATTAAATAAAGCTTCTAATCCCTTTCCTAAACCTGTTTTCTTTACCATTTAAATTACATATAACCCAATTTGTTTAAGCTATTTTATAAGATTGGATTATTCTCCTTTCTTTAAA
This sequence comes from uncultured Clostridium sp., assembly GCA_958413095.1. GTDB lineage: Bacteria > Bacillota > Clostridia > TANB77 > CAG-508 > CAG-269. Next base: position 19,728 of record CATYUF010000032.1, on the reverse strand, counting down.
ATTTATACCATACTTATTTAATATACATATTACATAAACTTATTATTCTATATTCCACAAGTAAACTATAGTTAAATAATTATTAAAAATGCTTTCCTTTAGAATTATTTGAAATTTCATTTTTCTTTAAAAATTCTTTTACAAACTTCTCATAACTTCTTGCTCCCTTAGACCTTGGATCATATACTGTAATAGGCATTCCATAGCTAGGAGCTTCGCTTAATTTTACATTTCTTGGAATTACAGTTTTATATACTTTATCTCCAAAATAATTGTTTACTTCCTTTACAACTTGATTAGATAAGTTTGTCCTCATATCATACATTGTTAATAGAGCACCTTCTATATCAAAGTTTTTATTTAAATGCTTTTTTACTAAATTTACAGTATTTAAAAGTTGTCCTAATCCTTCTAGTGCATAGTATTCACATTGTACAGGAATTAATACACTATCTGAAGCTGTAAATGCATTTAATGTTATTAATCCCAGTGATGGTGGACAGTCTATTATTATATAACTATAATCATCTTTTATTTCATCCAATTTTTCTTTTAATCTGTACTCTCTAGACATCATAGATACAAGTTCAACTTCTGCTCCTGCAAGGTTTATATTAGATGGACATATATCTAAATTTTTAATTTGTGTCTTTTTGACAATTTCTCTAGCTTTTGCTTCGTTTATGATTAAGTCATATACAGATTCTTCTACGTCTTTTTCCACTCCAAGACCACTTGTAGCATTTCCTTGAGGGTCTGCATCAACTAATAAAACTTTTTTTCCTTTTTTAGCAAGCCAAGTGCTCATATTTACTGAGGTTGTAGTCTTTCCTACTCCACCTTTTTGATTTGCTATTGATATTATTTTTCCCAATGCTATTCCTCCATTCTTTTAACATATTAATAATATAAAAATTATATTAATATGTCAATGAAATTCCAGAAAATAATTAATATTTTTTTCAAAAAATATAACCCAATTATATAATTGGGTTTTTCGTTGGTATTCCTGCTTTTCTAGGATATTCTTTTGGAGTATTTTTTATCTTTTTTATTATAATATTATTTCTTTTTATATCTGTATTCGGAAGAACAATTTCATCTACCTTCTCTAATTTTCCTCCTAAAATCTCTATTGCTTTTTTAGATTCTTCTAATTCCTCAATATTTGAACCTTTCATACATATACATGTACCTCCTACTTTTATAAAAGGCATCATATACTCTAATAATGTATTTAATTTAGCTACAGCTCTTGACACTACTATATCATATTTTTCTCTGTGTTCTTCTATTTTAGCTAAATCTTCTGCTCTTGAGTGTATTGCAACTATATTTTTTAACTCTATTTTATTTACTACTTCATTTAAAAAGGTTATTCTTTTATTCAAAGAATCTATCAAATTCATATTTATATTTTCTTGAACTATTTTTAGAGGAATCCCTGGAAAACCAGCACCTGTGCCAATATCCATTATTTTTTGATTGCTATTAATGTATTTAGATATAGTCAAACTATCCAAAAAATGTTTAATTATAATATCTTTTTCTTCTACAATAGCGGTTAAGTTTATTTTTTTATTCCATTCTATTAATAAATTCATATATGTGTAAAATTGTTCTAATTTAATATCTGACAAATTAATTGATAAATAATTCAGTTCAGTATTTAACATAGTCTTAAATTCTTCAAAATTCATAGCTAATCTTCCTTTTTTCCGTTTTTTTGCTCTAAAAATATAAGTAACACAGAAATATCTGCAGGCGAAACACCTGATATCCTTGAAGCTTGACCGATTGATGTTGGTTTAATTTTATTTAATTTTTGTCTTGCTTCTAATCTTAATCCTTCTATTTTAGCATAATCTATATCGTCTGTTAATACTTTTCTTTCTAATTTTTCAAATTTCTTTACTTGATCTTCTTGAAGTCTTATATATCCTTCATATTTTATCTGAATTTCCACTTCATTTCCAACATCTTCATCTATTTCTGGTCTATTTTCATCTATTTCATTTAAACTTTCATATGTCAATTCAGTTCTTTTTAGCAAATCTGCTAGTTTTACTCCGGTTGTAATAGGTGTAGAATTATTTTCTTCTAGAAATTTATTTACTTTTTCTAATGGTTTTATAACCGTTTTCCTTATTCTTTCTTTTTCTTCTTCTATTTTAGCCCTTTTTTCTAAAAATTTATTATATCTATCATCCGAAATTAATCCAACTTCATGTCCTATATCTGTAAGTCTTAAATCTGCATTATCTTGTCTTAGTAATAGCCTATATTCTGCTCTAGAAGTCATCATACGATAAGGTTCATTTGTTCCTTTTGTTACTATATCATCTATTAAAACTCCTATATATGCCTGTGATCTATCTAAAACAATCGGTGTTTTATTTTGTAATTTACGTACAGCATTAATTCCCGCCATTATTCCTTGTGCGGCAGCTTCTTCATATCCTGATGTTCCATTAATTTGCCCTGCAAAAAACATTCCATTTATTGTTTTATGTTCTAAGGATAATTTAAGTTCTTGTGGATCTATGCAATCATATTCTATAGCATAAGCAGGCCTTGTAAATTCTACATTTTCTAACCCTGGAATTGTTCTATACATAGCAATTTGTACATCTTCTGGGAGAGAAGAACTCATACCTTGTACATACATTTCATCTGTATCTAATCCCATTGGCTCTATAAAAATTTGATGTCTTTCTTTATCTGCAAATCTAACAACTTTATCTTCTATAGAAGGACAATATCTTGGACCAGTTCCAGTAATTTCACCTGAATATAAAGGTGACCTTTCTAAATTTGCTCTAATTATATCATGTGTTTTTTTATTAGTATATGTTAAATAACATGGTAATTGAGCCTTTTCATTATCTATTCTATCTTCAAAAGAAAAAGCTTCTGGTTTTTTATCTCCTTCTTGTATTTCCATTTTAGAAAAATCTATGGAGTTTTTATTAACTCTAGCTGGTGTTCCTGTTTTAAATCTTAATAGCGTTATTCCAAGCTTTTTTAAAGTATCGGATAACTTTACAGAAGGAAAAACTCCGTCTGGTCCACTTTCATAAGAACTTTCACCTATATAAATTTTTCCTTTTAGATAAGTTCCTGTTGCTAAAATTATAGATTTTATATTATAAACTGCTCCTATGTTTGTCTCTACCCATTTAACTTCGTTATTTTCTACTCCTATATCTATAATTTCTGCTTGTTTTAAATATAAATTCTTTTGTTTTTCTAATGTATGCTTCATCTCCATTTGATATTTTTTTCTATCTGCTTGGGCACGCAAAGAGTACACAGCTGGTCCCTTAGATGTATTTAACATCCTTAACTGCGTATATGTTTTATCTATATTCTTTCCCATTTCTCCGCCTAAACAATCAATTTCTCTTACCAAATGACCTTTAGAACTTCCTCCAATGTGTGGATTGCATGGCATATTAGCTACTGCTTCTAAACTTATTGAAAACAGTAGTGTTTTATATCCCATTCTAGCTGTTGCTAAAGCAGCTTCACATCCTGCATGTCCTGCTCCTATTACTGCTACATCAAAATCTCCTGCTTGATACTTCATTTTTTACTACAACTCCTCTATGATTATTAATATTATGAAAATAACACAAAAAAAGCATCAAAATTACGTTCGCATTTTTACCTTAAATACGTTCATATTTTAACGTGTTTCACCTTCGATTTTTTTCTGTTTCACGATAAATGAAACGAAATCGCCTTTTGGAAGTTTACATAATATTACTTTCCTAAGCAAAACTTCGAAAATATCTCATTTATTATATCTTCTGAAACATTGTCTCCTGTAATCTCTCCTAAATCTTCCAATGTTTGCTTTATATATATTGCTAAAATATCCTCTGTTTGCTTTTCTTTTGCTACATTTATTGCCTCATTTATACTTTTAACAGCTTTATCTATTTGATTTTTGTGTCTTACATTTGTTATTACTGTATCATTTGTTGCTTCTATTTTATTTATATTAAACATTTTTACTATTTCATTATATAAATCTTCTATACCTTCTTTGGTTACAGCAGATATTTTTATAATAGGTTTATTTGTTTTAACTATTTCCCTCCTATTTTCTGCTTTTTTATCATCTTTATCTATTTTATTTAATACTATAATTGCATTTTTGTCCTCTATAATATTTAATATTTTAATGTCCTCATTATCTAAATCCTTAGAATTATCAATGATTGCAATTACCAAATCAGCATTTTCTGCTATTTTTAAAGCTTTTTCAACACCAATTTTTTCGATGGCATTATTTGTATCTCTTATACCTGCTGTATCTATTATTTTTAATGGTATATCTTTTATTGTAATAAATTCTTCTATTGTATCTCTTGTAGTACCTGCATACTCACTAACTATTGCTCTTTCTTCTTTTAATATTGCATTTAAAAGTGATGACTTGCCCGCATTAGGCTGCCCTATAATAGCTGTTTTTATCCCTTCTCTTATTAGTTTTCCTGTGTGAAAACTTTCTTCTAATTTTATTAATTCCTCTTTTATTTCACTTAAAACTCTTATTGTTTTTTCTTCCGTCAATTCTTCTATATCATATTCTGGATAATCTATAGAAGCCTCTATATCTGCCATAATATCTAACATCTTATTTTTTATTATATTTATTTTTTTTGAAAGTTCACCTTGTAATTGATTTAATGATTCATGAGCTTCCCTATCGCTTTTTGCATTTATAAGCTCTATTACAGATTCTGCTTGAGATAAATCTATTCTTCCATTTAAAAATGCTCTTTTAGTAAACTCTCCTGGTTCTGCAAGTTCTGCGCCATTTTTTAAACATTCCTCAAGTATTTTTCTTTCTACTACAATTCCTCCATGTGAATTTATTTCACACATATTTTCTCTTGTATAGCTTTTAGGATTTTTAAAAAAAGATACTAATACTTCATCTATTTTTTCTTTAGTTTCCGTATTTATAATATAACCATATTTAATAGTATATCCTTTAATATCTTCTAAAATTAACTCTTGTGAAGAAATAAAAATTTTCTTTAATATTTCGAAACACTTATCGCCACTCATTCTTATTATTCCTATTCCCCCACTGCCAGTTGCTGTAGATATTGCAGCTATTGTTTCCACTTTTTTCACCCCTACTTTAATATTTTTTTACATATTTTTTTGTATATTCAATATTACATATTTTTAGTTTAATATTAATTTTCTAACTAATTTAATTAATTATTTTAAATAAAAGAAGTCAAAGATAGAATATAGTTTACAAACTAAAATCTGAACTTTGACTTCTGATTTTTCAATATTTAATTTCTACATTTAAATTACATTTATTACTACGTTTTTTGCTACATTTTAAGTTCATATATATTATACTACACATTTTTCTTTTTTTCTACATTTTTTGCAAAATTTTTTAAAAAATTTTAATTAATAGTAAATTTTACCTGTTTAGTGTACTTTTTTAAATTATAATATTTATTTTTTTCTTACTATTACTCTCCTGTAAGGTTCTTCACCTACACTATTTGTTGTAACTTCACTACTTTCTTGTAATGCTGTATGGATTATTTTTCTTTCATAAGCATTCATTGGTTCTAATCTATATGGTTTTCCACTTTTTATAACTGTTTTTTCAACTTTTTTTGCTAATATTTCTAGTGAGTTTCTTCTTTTTTCTTTATAATTTAATATATCCACAATAATCTTTACTCTTGCACTTGTTTCTTTATTAGCAATTGCAGAAATTATATTTTGAATTGACTCTAATGTTTCCCCTCTATATCCTATTAAATCTGCTGCCTTTTCTCCCTCTATCTTTATATAAATAATATCTTCTTTAATTTCTATAGCATATTCAATATTTCCTAATTCTTTTTTTAAATCGTTTAGAAAATCTTTCGTTTTATTTACAGCTTCTTCTATATCTTTTTCTCCAACTTTTACTTCTCTATGGTCTTTCTTACCTTCTTTTAGTATTAATTCTACTTTTACTATTCTTGGAGCTAATATATCAAAAAAACTTTTCTTTTCTTCTTCCAATACTTTTATTTCAACATCTTTTTTTGTAACTCCTAATTTTTTTAGTCCATTTTCTATAGCTTCATTTGTTGTTTTTCCTTCAGATATAATACTATTTTGCATCAGAAACTGCCTCCCTTTTTTCTTCTTTATAACTCATTATTTTATTAATAATTAATCTTTCTATTATCATTAAAATATTACTTACTAACCAATATAATGCAAGTCCTAAAGGTGCTATAATAGCAATCATTATAGACATTATCGGCATCATATACATCATACTTTTGTTCATTTGCTCCATAGGATTTATCTCTTCTTCCTCTTGAACTTTTCCATCTTCTATTACTACATCTTTCTTCTTATCTTTATCTGCTTGTTTCTTTTGCATATTTATTGTCATCCTTACGGAAATAATAGATGTAAGAATATATAATAATGGAATGATATATACTCTCCAGTCATTTAAACTTTGTGTTGGAACTTTACTTAAATCTATTCCTAAAAAGTCCATATTGATTTGAACTACTGGATCTGATTGTCCTTTTTGTTCTACTATAGCAATTTCTGGATAAGCTGTTCTTGTTTCTGCATTTTGTGATATTTCTTGTTTATAATTATTTATTATTTCTGGATCAACTTTTTTCATATAAGTAAGTGGCTGACTTACAAGCCAAAACATTGATAAAACAATAACAAGCTGTATGATAGAACTAAAACATCCACTAAAAGGACTCATTTTTTCTGTCTTATATAAGTTCATCATTTCTTGATTTAATTTTTCAGGATTATTCTTGTACTTTACTTGCAAAATTTTCATTTGTTCTTGTAACTTTGCAGTCTTCTTCATTGTTGATTGCTGTTTTATGGTTATAGGAATTAAAATAATCCTTAATAATACAGATAAAATTATAATTGCTATACCATAATTGTTAAAAAATTCATAAAGCCAATTTAATATGTAACCAAATATATTCGAAATAGCTCCCATATACTCTTCCTCTCTATTTTAATGGGTCATATCCGCCTTTTGAGAACGGATTACACTTTAAAATTCTTTTTATTCCTAACATACATCCTTTTATTACTCCATATTTTTCTATAGCTTGTTTTGTATATTCTGAACAAGTTGGATAATACTTACAATGTATGCCAAAAAAAGATAATATTGGTGATATAAATCTTTTATAAAACTTAATTAAACCTAAAATTATTATTTTCATTATAAAATACCTTTTATTATAATACAAATTATTTTTTTCTTAAAAATTGCACATTTTCTCTCATTATCTATTATATAGATAATATTCCTTCAATTATCTTAAATTTATAATTATTATAAATTGTAAATTTACTAAACAATTGAAAAATAAATTATCTATCTTTTTATAATTTAATAGATATTATAAAAAAATAATTTTAATATAAAATATTATAATTATTATAAAATACCTATTTTCTTAAAAATAGACTTCATATCTTTTTCTATTATAAAAAAATTGGCATCATGAAAATCTACTTTCTTATTCCACAAAAATACAATGTTATAACCTTGTTCTAGATTATCTTTTATTAGTCTGTAATTTTCTCTTATTAGTCTTTTTAATCTATTTCTTTTTACAGCCTTACATAATTTAGTACTTATAGCTATTCCTATTCTATTTTCATTTACTTTATTTTTAGATATATATATAATAATTTGCTTTCCTAAATAAAATTTTCCTTTATTTAAAACATTTTTAAATTCATAATTTTTCTTTAAGGTTTTAATTTTTCTCATATTCACATCACTTATAATTATCCTAAAAAAGTCCACTAAATTGTGGACTTATATTTATGCGCTTAATTTTTTTCTTCCTTTAGCACGTCTAGCTTTTAAAATATTTCTTCCTGCTCTAGTTTTCATTCTTTTCATAAAACCATGTTCTTTTTGTTCTTGTCTCTTTTTTGGTTGATATGTTCTTTTCATTTTGCACCTCCTAAAATTTTATATAAACCATAAACGGATTATTCCTATTTTTTCATAATGAGTATTATACACCTGAAACTACTTATATGTCAAGTATTATAAATAATTTTAAGATTTTTTTTCTTTTTTATTGACTATACTATTCAATCTTTGATATGATATAAACTGTTATAATTATACACATAATGTGGATAATTATGTGTATAACTTTTATGTAATTCTATATTACCATCACATTTTGGAAGGACTGAATCGTAATGAATAATAAAGAATTAAGCGAACTACTAACAAAAGCAAAAGATCTTTTAAAAGATGAAGTAACTAAAATATCTTATGAAACATGGATTAAAGATTTAGAAATCGAAAGTGCTGAGAATGGTAATATTGTATTAGTTGCAAATACAGTTTTTCAAAAAGATTCTATAATGTCCAGATACTATGATTTATTTAAAAACACATTTAGATTTCTAACAAATAAGGAATGGGACATTAATGTTGTTTTAAAATCGGATGATAGTGCTCCAATAGAGGAAGCTACTCATTTCGAGCAATCAACAACTTCTTATGTAAATCCAAATTCTAATCTTAACCCTAAATATACATTTGACACATTTGTTGTTGGAAATAACAACAGGTTTGCTCATGCTGCAGCTTTAGCTGTTGCAGAAGCTCCTGCAAAATCTTATAATCCACTTTTTGTATATGGAGGTTCTGGTCTTGGAAAAACTCACTTAATGCATGCTATAGGAAATGAAGTATTAAAAAATAATAAAACACTAAATGTATTATATGTAGATTCTGAAAAATTTACAAATCAATTAATAAATGCTATAAAAGACTCAAAAACAGAACAATTTAAAAATAAATATAGAAATATAGACGTATTATTAATTGATGATATTCAGTTTATAGCAGGTAAAGAAAGAATTCAAGAAGAATTTTTCCACACATTTAATAGTTTACATGGTAGTGGAAAACAAATTATTATATCTAGTGATAGACCCCCAAAAGATATTCAATTATTAGAAGATAGACTTAAATCTCGTTTTGAATGGGGATTAATTGCAGACATTTCCAATCCAGATTACGAAACACGTTTTGCAATATTAAAAAAGAAAGCTCAATTAGATAATATTTATATAGATGATGACATATTATCTAATATTGCTACAAAAATAGATTCTAATATTAGAGAATTGGAAGGAACTTTAAATAGATTAATTGCAACATCTTCTTTAACTCAAGCTCCAATAACTATGGAAATGGCAGAAAGAGCAATTAATGATGTTGTAACAAATAAGGAAAAAGTACTTTCATATGACTTGATTCAAGAAACTGTTGCAAAATATTTTAATATAACTGTTAATGACTTAAAAGGTTCTAGACGTTCAAATGATATTGCTCTTCCGAGACAAATTGCAATGTACTTATGTAGAAACATTGCACAGATGTCAACAAATGCAATCGGCTCTTGTTTTGGAAAAAGAGATCATTCAACAGTACTACATGCATGCAATAAAATTGAAAAAGATATGAAACAAGATAACAATTTAAAAATGGTTGTGGATAGTGTGAAAAACTTAATCACTTCCAGTGATAATAATAAGTAAATACATTTTTTAAAAATTCTGTTTGGAAGAGCATCTGTTTGAAAAAAGTAATGCATCTCTTCCTACGGAAATGGTACATTAGATATCCACATGCATATGTGAATTTCGTGTAAATAACTTGTTGATATCTAATTTATACCCAACTAAAAAATGAAAGTGTAAATAACTTATCCACTTATCCACAGAGTTATCCACAAGGTCTAACTTAAGGAAATAGACACTTGCAATAGTTTTCCACTAAATCCACATGACCTACTATTACTACTACTAAATATATATTAATTATTATAATAAAAGGAGTTGAATTAAAATGAAATTTGTTTGTGAAAAGGATAATATCCTTAAAGCTATTAATTCCGTAACAAAAGCAGTTGCTGTTAGAACAACAATGCCTATATTAGAAGGAATATTAATTCAAACAAATGATAATGAAGTTAAATTTACAACATATGATTTAGAATTAGGTATAGAATATATTATTAATTGTAATGTTCAAGAACAAGGAAGTACAGTTGTTAATAGTATAATGTTTAGTGAAATAATAAGAAAATTACCAGATTCAGATATAAAAATTACTTTAAATGAAAATAATTTATTAGTAATAGAATGTGAAGGTTCTTTATATAAATTGGCAACAATGAATCCAGAAGAATTTCCTGAATTACCAAAAATAAATATAGAGAATTCTTTAGAAATAGAACAAAACTCTTTAAAGGAAATGATAAGAAAAACAATTTTTGCTGTTAGTACAGAAGAAAATAGACCTATATTTACAGGTTGTTTATTTGAAATAAAAAACAATAGATTAAACGTAGTAGCAGTAGATGGATTTAGATTAGCATGGAAAACTAAAATGTTACAACAACAAGTAAACGATTTTGCAGCAGTAATTCCTGGAAGAAGTTTAAATGAAATAAATAAAATAATTTTAGACTCATTTGATACTATTAAAATAGGAGTTGCTAAAAACCAAGCATTATTTGAAATGGAAAATTGCAAAATAGTTACTAGATTATTAGATGGAGAATTTTTAAATTATTCAAGTGTTATTCCATCAACATGGGAAACAAGAATAAGAGTAGATAAAAATTCTATACAAGATTGCTTTGAGAGAGTAAGTTTAATATCATCATCTAGTATAGAAAAAGAAAAAAAATATCCTGTTAAAGTAACAATAGATATAGGAAAAGTAACAATTTCTTGTACAAATCAAACAGGAGATGCTAAAGAAGAAATGTATGTAACAACAGAAGGACAAAATTTAGAAGCAGGATTCAATCCAAAATATTTCTTAGATGCATTAAGAGCAATAGATGATCAAGAGATATTTGTAAATTTTGGGACAAGTATTTCACCATGTATTATAAAACCTGTTGAAGAAGGAGATTATACATACATGATTTTACCTATTAGAATGAAAGAATAATTTAAACTTAAAAACAATAAGGACAAAAAATGTATATAGAAAAAGTAATTTTAAATAATTTTAGAAATTATGAAGAACAGATAGTAGAATTTAATAAAAACATAAATGTAATTTATGGAGATAATGCACAAGGAAAAACTAATATTTTAGAAGCTATATTTTTATCTGCTTTTGGAAAATCTTTTAGAACAAGTAAAGAAAAAGAATTAATAAAACTTGATAAAGAATTTTTAAATGTTTCTACTTTTTATAAGAAAAGTGATAGAGAAGGAAAAATTCAAATAAATATATCAAATAAAAAAGAAGTAAAACTAAATGGAGTAAAATTAAAAAAATTAAGCGAACTTTTAGGAAATATTAATTTAGTAATTTTTACTCCAGATGATATAAATATTTTAAAAGATGGACCAGCAAAAAGAAGAAGATTTTTAGACATGATGATTGGCCAATTAAGACCTAATTATGTATATGTTTTAAATCAATATTTAAAAACTATAGAACAAAGAAATAATTATTTAAGACAAATAAAAGAACAAAATGTTAGTACTGAAATGTTAGATATATGGAATGAAAAATTAGCAGAATATGCAATAAAAATTTTTGAATATAGATATGAATTTATAGAAAAACTAAAAAGTAAAATAAATAATATTCATAAAAATATAACAGATGGAAATGAAAAAATAGAAATAAAATATTTATCAGATTGTTCTAATAAAGAAGGGTATTTAAAATTACTAAAAGAAAGAACAAAATTAGATATTATAAAAGGTTACACAACTAAAGGAATACACAGAGATGATTTTGTAGTATATATAAATGAAAAAGAAGTAAATATATATGGTTCACAAGGTCAAAATAGAACGGTTATTCTTACTTTAAAATTATCAGAATTACAAGTTATATATGAAGAAATAGGAGAATATCCAATTTTATTATTAGATGATTTTATGTCTGAATTGGATGAAAAAAGAAGAAATAATTTTTTAAATAATATAAAGAATACACAAGTAATAATAACATGTACAGATAAATTAGAATTAAATAAATTAGATTATAAATTATTTAATGTAAAAAAAGGAGAAATTTATTAATGTATGTACATATAGGAAAAGAAAGTGTAATAAATTCGGATAATATATTAGTAATTTTAGATATTAGAGCTTTAACTAGAAAAAATGATTTAAAAGATATTTGCAAAAATATAGGAATTAGTGATAATATTATAGATGTAGCAGAAGATAAGAAAAAAACATTAATATTATGTGAAAAAAATAGTATTTTAAAAGGATATGTAACAAGTATATCTTCTAGAACAATTGCTAGAAGATGTAACTTAAAAGTAAGTTAATAGTTTATTTAGTAAAAATAAGTATTTTTAAGCTAAGGCTAAGGAGGAAATAATTAATGGAAAAATTTGAACATGAGTATAATGCAGAACAAATACAAGTATTGGAAGGATTAGAAGCAGTAAGAAAAAGACCTGGTATGTATATAGGTAGTGTTTCTATAAGAGGATTACACCATTTAGTATATGAAATTGTAGATAACTGCGTGGATGAAGCTTTAGCTGGTTATTGTACACAAATAAATATAAAAATAGAACAAGGAAACATTATATCTGTAGAAGATAATGGTAGAGGAATACCAGTAGATGTTCATCCAAAAACAAAAATATCAGCAGCAGAAACTGTTTATACTAAATTACATGCTGGTGGAAAATTTGGTGGAGATAGTGGATATAAAGTATCTGGAGGACTTCATGGTGTTGGTGCATCTGTTGTTAATGCATTGTCAGAATGGACAGAAGTTACAATTCAAAGAGATGGCGGAATTTACCAAATGAAGTTTAATAGAGGAAAAACCGTTGAATCATTAAAAAGAATAGGAGATTCTAATAAAACAGGTACAAAAGTTAGATTTTTCGCAGATGGAACAATTTTCGAAACATTAAATTATGATTTTAATACACTAGAAGAAAGATTTAGAGAAGTTGCATTTTTAACAAAAGGATTAAAAATTGTAATAGAAGATTTAAGAGAAGAACCAAATAAAAAATCTGAGTTTCTTTTTGAAGGCGGAGTAAAATCTTTCGTTGAATATTTAAATAAAAGTAAAGAAAAAATAAATGCAAAACCAATTTATATAGAAAAAGATGGAGAAGTACCTACAGAAATAGCTATTCAATATACAACTTCTTATTCGGAAAATATATTAACATTTGTTAATAATATTAACACTATAGAAGGTGGAACACACTTAGAAGGCTTTAAAAGAGGACTAACAAAGGCATTTAATGATTATGCAAGAGGGCATAACATATTAAAAGAAAAAGATAGTAATCTACAAGGAGAAGACATAAGAGAGGGAATTACAGCAGTAGTTTCTGTAAAAGTAAAAGAACCACAATTTGAAGGACAAACTAAGACAAAACTTGGGAATAGCAATGTTACTGGAATTGTTTCTAATTTAGTAAATGACTCATTATCAACATTTTTAGAAGAAAATCCTTCAGTAGCAAAAGCAATACTTGAAAAATGTATTAGTGCTTCTAGAGCAAGAGAGGCTGCAAGAAAAGCGAGAGAATTAGTAAGAAGAAAATCTGCTTTAGAATCTACAACTCTACCAGGAAAGTTAGCAGATTGTAGTAGCAAAAATTCCGAAGAATGTGAAATATATATAGTAGAGGGAGATTCAGCAGGTGGTAGTGCAAAACAAGGAAGAGATAGAAAATTCCAAGCAATACTTCCTTTATGGGGAAAAATGCTTAATGTAGAAAAGTCAAGAGCAGATAAAATATATAACAATGAAAAGTTACAACCAGTTATATTAGCAGTAGGAGCAGGAATAGGAAATGACTTTGATATTACCAAAATAAGATATGGTAAAGTAATAATAATGGCAGATGCCGATGTTGATGGTGCTCATATTAGAACATTATTATTAACATTCTTCTTTAGATATATGAGACCATTAATAGAAAATGGAAATGTATATTTAGCTCAACCACCACTATATAAATTGTCTAAAAAAGGAATGCAAGATATTTACTGTTATACAGACGAAGATTTAGATAAAGCATTTAAAGACTTAGCAGAAAAAGGAATTGCAAGAGATAGTGTAGGAATACAAAGATATAAAGGTTTAGGAGAAATGAATCCAGAACAATTATGGGATACAACAATGAACCCAGAAAGTAGAATTTTAATAAAAGTAAAACTTGAAGATGCACAAAAGGCAGATGAAACATTTACAATGCTTATGGGAGATGAAATTGGTCCAAGAAGACAATTTATAGAAGAAAATGCTAAATATGTTAAAAACTTAGACATTTAAAAATTTTCTATAAATAATTAATGAGAAATAATAAAAAAATAATAAATATCCACAATAAAAGAACAACTTGTGGAAAACTACAACAAAAATTTATAAAAAATGTTAAATAAAAAAATAATTTTATGTTATTTAATATTTTAATAGCCGAGACTGAAATATTCATCTCGGCTATTATCATAAAGCCCATATTAATCTTCAGCTAAAACTAATATTCCAAATATCTAACCTAATATATATTACTATATAAATAAGCTATTAACCTAAAATATTAATCATTTGCTTGAATGCAAATATATTCATAATAACTATATTCATCCCATAGGGACTAATAACAATCATTAGCAAATATAAGAACACTCGTAACTTTGAATATATTTTACATATTTTCAACCATACAATGAATAGAGGATAAAGAATTAAAAATTAAAGAGAAAAACAGAATAAGTACAGCTTAAATACAAAAAATATACTCTCATCGCCGACAATTAATAATCTAAAATAAAACTATTAATCATCTTTGCTCGAACAATATAAAACCATAAACTAATCTTATATTACTCTTATTTCAACTAATATAAACCTTATACTCTTATTATGTTATAAATTAAAAAAATTATTCATAAAAAATAAAAAAACTATTTTTATTTAATTTAAAAATAATAAAATATTTGCAAAATAATAATAAAAGAAAAATATGTCGAAAAATGTCTATCAAAAAAACTTGACTTATGTAAAAAAAGTACATATTATATACACGAGGAGGTAAAATTATTAATAAAAAGAAACTTTCAGTACAAGAATGGCTACCGTTTGAGAAAATTTTAGATAATGGTATTATAAAAATTAATAACATAACATATGTAAAAATTTTAAATGTAAAACCAATTAATTTTAATCTAAAGTCTGAATTAGAAAAAGAATCTATTTTAAATTCTTACAAAATATTTTTAAAATCTTGTGATTTTAATTTCCAAATATTAATCCAGAGTAAAAAAGAAGACTTAAATAAACATATAAAAGAAATAAATAAATTAGAAGATTCTCAAAATATAAAAGAAATATCCCAAAAATATATTAATTATATCAAATCTCTTAATCATGATAAAAAGTCATCATCAAAAAATTTTTATATTATATTAAAATATGTAAGTAATAATGAAAAAGATACGAATATTGAAAATTATGCTATAGAAGAATTAAACGAACAATATTTTAAAATAAAAGATTGTTTGTCAAGATGTGGAAACGTGGTAACAAGTTACAATAATACAAAAAGCATTTTAGAAATTTTATTTTCTTTTTTCAAAACAAGAATTAATTTAAATCTAATGTAAAATTTTATTCAATGAGGAGGAAATATATTATTTTTAATTCTAAAAATAAAAAAATTCAAACAGAAGAAAAATTTAATTTCTTAGAAGGAACTTTTTCAAATAAAGATTATTTAAGCCCATCATATATTAATTTAAATAATCCAAAATACATAGAAATAGATAATATGTTTTTTTCTGTTATATTAGTAACTAATTATAACCGAGAGCAATCGGAATTAATTTTAAAGTCTTTAATAGATACTAATATAAATATTAATATATCTATTTTTTATGAAAAGCAAGATTCATATAAAACAATAAGAAATTTAACATATCATATAGGAAATGTAGGAGTAGACTTAAAAGGTAAAAATCAAAATAGGCAAGATATTGATATTGCAGCTTTTACATATAATGATGCTAAATATATAAGAAAAGAAATGCAAGTAAATAATGAGGATTTATACTTTTTATACATATATGTAAATACTTTTTCCACAGATGAAAAAGAATTAGAATACTTATTAAATAAAATAGAGGGAATTTTACAAAGTAAAGGAATGCAAACTATAAGAGCGTATTTTAGGCAAGAACAAGGATTTAAAAGTATATTGCCTCTTATGGATAACAATACAGATGTAAAAGAGGCTTCTAAAAGAAATATTTTAACTAGTGGTTTGGTAGCTACATATCCATTTATTTCTTCTGCTATTTTTGATGAAACTGGTATATTTATAGGTACAAATATTTATAATAATTCATTAGTTTTTATTGATAGATATGACAAAAATAAATATAAAAACGCAAATATATGTGTTTTTGGAACAAGCCGGAGCAGGAAAGTCATTTTATACAAAATTATTAATTTTAAGATGCAGATTATTAGGCATAGAACAATATATTATAGATCCAGAAAGAGAATATAATAATCTTTGTAAGAATTTAAATGGATTATTATTAAAATTAGGACATAGTTCAGACTCATATATAAATATATTTGACATAAGAGAAGAGAGCTTAGAAGAAGGAGAACAAGGCTATTTAGCAAATAAAATAAGTAAATTAATTGGTTTTTTTAATCTAATATTCGGAAATATTAATGAAGAGGAAAAAGCTTTATTAGAAGAAAAGCTAATAGAAGTGTATAAAATAAAAGGGATAACATTTGATGATAGTACTTTATATAAAAATAATAAAGATAAAATAAATATAAAGCCAGTATTTAAAGATACATATGATATGCCAATATTAGAAGATTTTTATAATATTTTAAACGATAGCAAAACAAAAATATTTAAAACAAAATTAATTCCATTTGTAAAAGGTTCATTAAGATTTTTCAATAATTATACAAATGTAGTTATAAACAATAAATTGATTGTAGCAGATATATACGAATTAGGAGAAGAAAACTTAAAATATGCAATGTGGGTCTGCATCGACTTGTTTTGGGATTTAATTAAGAAAGATAGAAAAATAAAAAAAGCTATTTACTTAGACGAAATATGGAGATTAATAGGAGTAACTTCAAATAAGGATGTAGCAAGTTTTATTTATAAAATATTTAAAACTATAAGAAAATATGGAGGAAGTGGAGTGGCTATAACACAAGATGTTGCAGATCTATTTAGCTTAGAAGATGGAACATATGGAAGAAGTATATTAAATAATTCGGAAATAAAAACATTTTTTTCACTAGAAGAAGAAAATATAAAAGTATTAGAAAAATATTCTAATTTATCTGAAAAAGAGAAAATAGAAATAAAGTCATTAAAAAGAGGAGAATGCTTAATGTTTGTAGGCAGTGAACATATACTAACAAATGTAGAATCAGCAGATTTTGAAAAAGAGATAATAGAAGGGAGAAAATAGTATGAAAACAGTTATAACAGCTATAGCAAATCCTATAATAAATAATGAATTAAAAAAAGAAAAAAATATAGAAGTTATAGGAAATGATATACAATATAAAGATGGAGTAATAGAAATATTAGAAAAGAATATTGAAGTCAATTATATAATTTTGAGTGATATATTAATAGGAGAAGAATTATTAATAAATTTAATAAGAAAAATAAATGAAATAAATAAAAATATAAAAATAATAATTATTTTAACTAATGAAAATAAAAAAGAATATGATAATTTAATTTCTATTGGAGTAAAAAAAATATTTTATAATAATAAAGTAGAAATAAAAGAAATTTTAGATATTATTAATGAAGAAAACGACACAGATAAATTAATTGAAGAAATTAATTCATTAAAAAAAATAATATTAGAAAATAAAAATATTAATAATATACAAAATAAAGAAATAATAAAAGAAGAAAATAAAAAAAATAATAATAAAGAAAAATCAACAGAAAAAATAAATAATAAAAAAACAAATAAATTATTAATATTAAATAAATTTAAAATACTAAATAAAATTAAAAATAAATTTTATAAATATATTCCAAATAATATATTAAAAAAATATAATAAAAGTGAAAATTGTGAAGTTATATCTGTTCTAGGAGCAGCAGGAGTAGGAAAAAGTATTTTTACAGTTAATTTAGCAAATTCATATATTTATTCAAAAAAGAAAATATTAATTATTGATTTTGATGTTTTAAATAATAGTTTACATACAATTTTAGGTTTAAAAAAATACTCTAAAATAATAAGAGAAAAATTAAAAAATAATAATTTAATAAATAATAAAATTAATATAAAGGAATTAACAATTAAAATAACAAATAAAATAGATTTAATTTCTGGAATTAATTTATTATTTGATTCAAAATATAAAATTAGTAGTGAAAAAATCTATAATATTATTAATGAATTAAAGGCAAATTATGAAATAATTATTATTGATAATTCGGCAGAATGTTTTTTTGATTATACAAAAAATATTATAGAAAATAGCAATATAAATATATTTATTACAGAAGCTAATTTATCTGAAATAAAAAAATCCAAAAATTTATTAAATATTTATATTAATAAATGGAATATAAATAAAAATAAAATAAATATATTATTTAATAAATATAATAAAAATAGTATCGATATAAATATATTAAAAAATATTTTTAGTGAATTTAATATATTAGGAAAATTAAATTTTGATGAAAAATATAATTTAATAATTAATAAAAATGGTATAACATGTGATAATAAAATTATGAAAGAATATATAAACATAAATAAAAAAATAGAAGAAGGAAACTTAACAAAAATAAATAGTTAACAGACAGAGTATATTATGTAAAACATCTATAACATATATAATTATATGAAATTTACATAAATAAAAAGTGGTATACATAATCCAAAAGAATTTGGTAAAAAAGAACACTATATTCAATTTAAATAAAATTGTCAAAAAGATATTTTTATATATCTATATTAGAAATTAGATAATATTAAGATTATACTTTATATTAGTACTAATATAAAGTAATATAAAATTGTAAAAATAATAAGATACAAATAGTAGATTATTTAAACATCTTAAAAAGAAAATGTAATAAAAAAGTCAACGGATTAGTAGTAATATACAATTTAAGAAAAAAATCGAGAGATTTTATAATTACTTAATATAAATATAAAGTTAAAAGTAGAAGTTATCTAAATTAAATTTTATTTCTAAAAAATTTATAATAATAATCAAAAAAAGAATGAAATTGTCAAAATGACTTGGAAGCAAAATGAAAACATACTAAAAATAAAATTTAGAAATTTGACTACAGCAAAAGTATGATAAAGAAAATCTAAATATTTATTTTCATTTTTAAAGATTAAACACCATAATATTAAAACATTAAAATTGATATAAACTACAAACAAATTGTTAATAGAATATATTATATTAATTAGTAGATTATTAAAAATAAAAAAATAAATTAAATATTAAAAATAAAAAAATAAATTAAATATTAAAATAGAAAAAATAAATTAAATATTAAAATAAAAAAATTAAATTAAATATTAAAATAAAAAAATAAATTAAACATTAAAATAAAAAAATAAATTAAATATTAAAATAGA
>CATYUF010000031.1 GCA_958413095.1 uncultured Clostridium sp. | reverse complement strand
AAATGTAAGAATATGGCAATTGTAATATTTTTGTAATATGATTAAATTTCCCTGTTAATTAAGCAAAAAGGATTGCTTTTTCTTTAATTTTTGTGTAAAATGAAAATATAAACAAGAAAAAAGGGCGATTTTAAGCGAGTGAATTTAAACTAATTTTTTTCGTGTAAGATTAATTTCTATTCACTTAAGTTGTGCTCTCAACAGAGGCATATTAAGTTATCTATAGGTGCTTCTTGTTTATGTTATAGATATATGTTTATCATTATTTAAGAAGATAAGGTTGTAACGTGACCTTGTCTTTTTCTATCTTTTGTATATGAAATTTATCTAATGTATCTTTACCATAGAAAAATTCAAATGCTTCATAAGGAGTTTTACCACCTAATGATTTTCTAGGTACAGAATTAATATGAGAAAACATCAAATCAAGCTTGTCCTGAGTAAGATTTTTCATGCTTTTTTTCTTTTGAATAATATCACGAATAAAAATGTGATTGTTTTCAACATGAGGCTTTTGACTTGCCATCTGAGCATCACAATAGAAAATATTAGTTCTGATTTCACCAGATTCATGGTTTATCTCAAAAAGATTTGGTTTAGCAAATTCAGAACCTCTATCAGTTAGTAATAGTCCAAATAATTTTTTAAACATTTCATCAGATAAAATATCTTGAAAGTAATTTAGAGAATTGGACATTTCTTCTGCAGTCTTATGGTGTTTTAAAAGACCAATCATAAGCCCAGTATTTTCAAAGATAAAAGTTTGAATATATGGTCCTTCTTGATGATTGTATACAGTATCCATTTCAGTTGTTGGAGAGCAAGGATTGTTTTTAACAAAATCCAAATAATCTTCATACTTTCTTCCAGTATAGTCTGCTGGTTCTGCTCTTTTCTTAAGTTTTTTCTTTTTTAGTTTTCTAGTAACCTTTCTGCGTAAATCAAGGTTAGTAACACCCCAATCTTTAAATAGCCCCATTTCTATGTATGTATAAATTGTTTTTTCACATTGAGTAATTTCTTTATGATTTTGTAAAATTGTGTAAATAGACTGTCCTTGTTTAATTAAAGGGCAAATTATGTGTGCTAATTCATAAAGCTCAGTAGTGTTTAAATTAACACCTTCTCTTGAGTCTTTTAAAGTATATTCATAATTTTTTTGAGCGACATTTGCATAGTAGAAATATTTAGTTTTTCTACATTTTTTAATATTAGGACAACCATTACATGCACCAACAAATCTATCCCTTCTACTACAAGGAATTTCTTCAAAATGAATACATTTACTAGTACAAACCATACAGTCTTTAAAAAATTTACAATTCCAGGGAGGAGTATCTGCTAGAGAATATTTACATTTTCTGTACTTTTTAATTTCTTTTCCTATTGTAGATTGACTTTTATTAAGCTCTTTAGCAGTTTCAAATTTTCTTAATCCTTTGTAAATATTTTGTTCAATAATATTTCTATCTTCTAAAGAAAGATGTTTACCATTAAAATTCATAAAAACCTTCTTTTTCAAGAAACACCTATATTTATATTATACAAACTTTTCTTTAATCTTACAATAACTATTAAAATACAATTAAAATCTATTTACTCTTAATTGAATAGAATTTACTTTTTTAATTTACTTTTATTCAAAAAGCAATAAAATTTTCAGAATTTTATTGACAGTTATAAATTTTTGTGGTAATATTATTATGTTGTTAAGAAATGGGTCAATAGCTCAGTTGGATAGAGCACACGCCTTCTAAGCGTGGGGTCGGGAGTTCGAATCTCTCTTGGCCCACCATTCTTATAAAGAAAAAACTCTAAAATAATTTTTATTTTAGAGTTTTTTTGTAATTATATATGAGATACTTATAAATATATAAATGATAATAATTATAAAAGTTACAGTATTAATTAACAGTATTATTTTTTATATTAATTATTTATTAAAAGATTATTTTAAATTTTTAGAATTTGATTCATCAGAAATATAATTTTTTTTCAATTTTTCCAATTCCAATGCAGAAAGCTCTTTTATGGAATAATAATCACCATTATTAACACACGAAATTAAACATTTTAAAAAATTCAAATAATATTCCTCGCTTATCATAAAAAGACCTCGTTTCTATACAAATTTTTCCAGAATATATCTTAAAAAAACAGGTATAACTAATAGTGATACTCTGAGCTTATACTAATATAACATTTTTATGTACTATTTTCAAGCTTTATAGCAAAAAATGTAATATTTTGTAAAATAAATTGTTACATTTTTTATGTGTTCTAGGTTTAAGTAATGATTGTTATACTTATAATGATACTTTTATATAGGAGGAACAACTATTATGGACTCTTTTTCAAAATCAGAAATTGATAAATTTTTTGGAAAAATAATTAAAGAATATAGACTAAAGAGTGGAATTACGCAAGAAAAATTAGCAGAAGAATTAGGAATATCTATTAAATATGTTTCAAGAATGGAAAATGGTAATAGTGGAATAAAAAGACAAACCCTAATTAATTGTATGAATTTATTAGGAATTTCTCCAAATATAATATTTAGTGAATTTATGACAAATGAAGATGTTATCAATAAAATAGAAATAAGTCACAAATTAGAAAAATTATCTACAAAACAATTAAAATTTGTTAATGGAATAATTGAGTTAATAACTAATTATGAAGAAAATATATAAATTAAAATAAAAGTACAGAAACTAATATTTAGAGATGTTTTAGATATTTTAGTTTTTGTACTTTTATATTTTAGATAATTAATATTTTAAAAAAATTTTCTCGATAGGTATTAAATAGCTCTTTTTGAAAAAATTTTAATAATTATTCGTAAATATTTTATCCATTATTTTTTTATTCTTGCCAAAAAGCCTTATAAGTTCTATAAGCAGAATATACATCATATTTACTAGTAACTTCATATGGAGCATGCATTGATAAAACAGGAACACCTAAGTCAATTACATCAGCACCTTTATTTGCAATTATATATGCAATAGTGCCACCACCTCCAATATCAACTTTTCCAAGTTCAGCAATTTGATACTTAATATCATTTTTCTCTAACACATTTCTAATCCAAGCAACATATTCAGCATTTGCATCAGAAGCACCAGATTTTCCTCTAGCACCTGTATATTTATTCAAGCTAATTCCTTTTCCTAAAAAGCCGGCATTTTCTCTATCAGAAACAGATGAATAAATTGGATCATATCCAGCATCAACATCAGAAGAAAGCATTTTTGAAAAACAAAATACTCTATCTAATAAATTTGGTTTATTAACACCAAGTTTATTTAACATTTCTGAAACAAAGAAATCAAACATATGAGATTCCATACCTGTATTTCCCATACTTCCTATTTCTTCTTTATCAGATAAAATACAAACAGCTGTATTTTTTACATTATCTAATTCCATCATAGCCATAAGTGATGTATAGGCACAAACCTTATCATCTTGACCGTAAGCAGCAATTAAACCACTATCAAATCCTAAACTTCTAGCTTTAAACTCTGGAACTAATTCTATTTCAGAACTAGACAAATCAGCTTCTGTAATACCATATTTTTGATTTAATATATTTAATATATTTAATTTTACTAAATCTGCTCCTTTTTCATTACCATAAGGAATACTTCCAACTAATAATTTTAAATCTTCTCCATCAATTCCATCTTTTAATTTTTTTTGCATTTGGTCTTGAGCTAAATGAGGCAATAAATCAGTTATTGTAAAGATTGGGTCATTTTCATCTTCACCTATACAAATATCAATTTTTTCACCATTAGTTTTAACTATTCTTCCATGTATTGTAAGAGGAATTGTAGTCCATTGATATTTTTTAATACCACCATAATAATGAGTTTTAAAATATGCTAATTCAGTATCTTCGCATAAAGGATTAGGTTTTAAATCTAATCTAGGAGAATCAACATGAGAACCTATAATGTGTAAACCGTTTTCAATAGGCTGAGCTCCAATAATTGCTAAATACATACTTTTTTCTCTATTAATAAAATATATTTTATCTCCAGGTTTTAAAGAATCAAATTCCATGATATCTTTATATCCATTTTCATCAGCTAATTTTTTTGTGTTTTTAATAAATTCTCTTTCTGTTTTAGAAATATTTAAAAATTTCATATAATTATTGGAAAACTCAAATATTTTGTTTTTTTCTTCATCATTCAAATCTTTCCAACCATTTTCTTTTTTGTTAAAAAGTTTATCTTTTAATTCTTCACTCATTTTATACCTCCAATTTTTATTAATATTGTCTAAGAAAAAATAATTAATATTATATTATTTTAATTACATTTTTCATATATTGATTAGACAAGATATTTTATTATAAATATTAATATAAATTTTCTTAATTTCTAGTATAGTATATCATTATAATTAATATTTTTCTAGTATTTTACTATTTTTTCAAATTTAACATTTTTTATTCAATTAGAAGCTGATATATTTTTAATTTTTATTTATTTTTATTGACTTACGAGTTTTTTTTTGCTACAATTCCATTAATAAATCATATATTTATATATATATTTATTTTCGTTTATTGAACTAGATTTCTCCGATATAGTAATCTAGTTCTTTTTTGTATAAAAATATGGTTACTATATAATAGTTTTTACAAATTAACCGCTTAAAATAGTTGATAATTATGGTTTTTTTGGATTTTGACTACTTATTTCATTCAGAAAGAATTGGTAAGTTTTTCTAATGAGCCTCTCT
The DNA here is from genome assembly GCA_958413095.1 of uncultured Clostridium sp. Classification (GTDB taxonomy): domain Bacteria; phylum Bacillota; class Clostridia; order TANB77; family CAG-508; genus CAG-269. The sequence goes on along the minus strand of CATYUF010000031.1, from coordinate 17,308 downwards.
CACTCAGACCCTTTCATACTTCAAGTACCGTGAGCATTCCTCATTCGAAAACCTAACCAATTCTAATCTTCATTCCAGTCGAACGTCAAAATCCAAAAAAATCATAATTATCAACTATTTTAAGCTACTCTACAAGAAAGGATATTATACAGTAACGAAATATGTAGAAAAAAACAAAAATATGTAGAAAAAAATATTATAAATATGATATAATATATTAGCTAAAAAAATAACGAAAGAAGGGATGGAATAAAAAATGAAATTAAAAAAATTATGCATCACTATGATAATAATGAGCACAATTTTATTTAGTACAACAACAGTTTTCGCTGAAAGCTTAAACACAAAATTAACAACAAACAAAACAGAAATTCAAGCAATTAAGGAAGAAGAAATTATTCTTAATTTAGAGCTGAAAGATTTTCAAGAAATTGAAGATGGATTATACGCATATAAAGGACAAATTCAATATGACAAAACAGTTTTTTACGACTTAGAAGCAAATAGCTTTGAGACTAAAAATATGTGGACAAACTTCAAGTATAATAAAGAAAATAATGAATTTGTATTAATAAAAAAAGCAGGAACAAATAATCCAGAAGAATTTTTGCAAATCAAGTTAAAAGTAAAAAGCAATGCAAAAGCAGGAGATTCAAGTATAATAATTAAAAATCAAACAACTTCACAAGGAAAAAAAGATATAGAAGTACAAGATTCAAAAATAGATATTAAAGTTATTCAGGAAGAAGAGACCAATCCAGACGACGGTAATAAGCCGGGAACAGATGACAACCAAGGTGATAATAATCAAGATAACGACAATCAAGGAAACAATGATCAAGGAAATAACAATCAAGGAAACAATGATCAAGGAAATAACAATCAAGAAAATGGTAATCAAGGAAATAATAATCAAGGTACAGCAAATAACTCACAAAACAATCAAAACAAACCTAATCAAAAACCAAATAATCAACAAAGCACAAATAAACCTCAAACAGATATACCAAAAACAGGATTAGGAAATACAGAAACATTTATTTTTATTGCAATAGAAATATTACTATTAATTGCAATATATTCATTTATAAAATACAAAAAAATTGATAAAAAAATAAAAGCTAAAGACAAAAAAATAATAGGAATGATATTAGCAATTATTTTAACAGCACAATTAGCAGGAACTACATATGCAACAATTATAGATAACTCTAAAAAGGGAGAAGTAAATGATGATGGATTGATTGATTATACAGATGTAGAATTAATTGAAAAACATCTAATAGGACTTGAAAACTTACCAGTTCATAAATTAGAAAATGCAGACTTAAATAATGACCAAAAAATAACAGTAACAGATTTAACACTTTTAATAAAAAAAATCGAAAATAAAAGAAAATATGTAGTAGAACTAGAAAATATTAATACAGAAAATTACTATCCAAATAAAAATCAAGAAATAGAAATATCATTTATAGGAAAAATAAACTATGAAGATGTATCAATTCAAAAAGTAGTAATAAATGATAAAGAATATGAAGTACAAAAAACAACTGAAGGTGGAAATGAATATAAAGTAAAACTAAATGTAGGAAATATAGCAGAGAAAAAAGACTTCAAATTTTCAAAAGTAATACTTTCTACAAATGAAGAAGTAAAAGTAAATTACAATTTTTCTGTTAGTGTATTAAAAGAAAAACCATTTATAGATGAAAAATCTTATAAATTAGAGGACACCTTTGAAGGAAAAACTAATATTAGCTTTGATTTAATAGACACAGAAAATAGCATTACTTCAGCACAATTTACAGTTTATGAAAAAACAGGAACAGAAGGAGAAAACAAACTAGTAGTTCAAAATACTATAAAATCAGGAAATAATAAACAAGAAATACCAGTACAAGATGGAAAAACTTATATAGTAGAAATAGAAGTAAATTATAATTTAGCATCAGAGCAATTACCAGAAAATGAACATAAAGGAGAATCTATTATCTACTCAAAAGAATTTACTGTAAATTTAGATTATAAATTTAAAATATCTAATATACAAACCTTAAAAAATGATGTAGCAAGTACAATATTTACAAGAGGAGAACAAATTCAAGTTTCATTTGACAGTACAAATGTAGCATTTGAAACTACTAAAAACAATACATTTAAACCAGCTGTTGTAACAATTAATGGAAAAGAATATGAAGTAACAGAAAAAAATAATTATTATACTACAACAATAGACGGAATTGAAAATTTAGGAAATCAAACAATAACAATAGAAAAAGTAAAACTTGGAAATGGAAAAGAATTTACTTTAGACAAAAACAACAGTATTCAAGTTAAAATAGAAGAAAAGAAACCTAGTATAACTAACTTTGAAACACAAGAAAATATAACAGATAAAAATATTAAAATTAAATTTAATATTGTAGATGAAGGACAATCAATAGAAAGTGCAAAAGTCATAATTTATGATAGTAAGAAGAATATAATTGAAAGCAAAGAGTTAAACTTAGAAGAAATAAGAAAAGGCATAATAGAAACAACACTAAAAACAAAAAGCTCAACAAAATATACAGTACAAATAGTTGCAAGTTATAGAGTAACGAATACAGAAATAGCAAAAAATAAAATATTGTTAGAACAAGAAATACCAGCAATTATTTATGCAGATATAAAACAAGCCCAAATAGACAAAACAGAAGTAGAAAAAAATGAAACAGTAAATATAACATATGAAATAGAAACAAATAGTGAACAACCAATAGAAAAAATTCGTGTAAATAGTGTAAATTATAAAGCAACAAAATTATCTAATGGAAAATATAAAATTACAGTTCAAACTGAAAATGTAGCACAATTACTAAAACTTGAAACTACAAAAATTATCTTTAAAGACGGAACAGAAACAAATAGTAAAAATACATTACAAATAAATATACTAAAAGATATACCAACAATTAGTGATGTAATACAAGAAGATAGTGTAGGAAGCCATGAAGTAAAATTACATTTTACAATAAATGATATAGATAATAGTTATGTTAGTGGAAAAGTACAATTAGTAAATAACAGTAAAACATTAGAAAAAGAAATTGTAAAAGACGAAAATGGAAAAGGAACAGTAACTTTTGACCATGTAGAAGAAGGTGTTTCATATATAGCAAAAATTTTAGTTACATATAATAGATTCACAGAAACAGAAGAACATATTCAAAAAGACCAAATATTAGAAGAAATACCAGTTATATTAATACATGATTACAAATTACAAGTAAATGACTTAAAAACAGCCAACACAAATGAAGAAACAAAATATTTTAATAAAAATGAAGAAATTAATTTAAGTTTTACAAGCACAAATGTTTCTAACTTTATACCAGAAGATGTAATAATCAATGGAAATACATATAAAGTAACAAGAAAAACAGGCACAAATCAATATACAGTTACATTATCAGGTTATGAGGTAAGTGGAAAGCAAGAAATAAAAATAGAAAAAGTAATTTTATCAAATAGAGTAGAATTAGATCTTACAAGTGAAACGAAAATAGAAGTAGAAGTTCTAAAAGACAAACCTACAATAACAGACTTTTCATATAATGAAGACACAGAAAGTAAAAACAAAATAAAAGCAAGCTTTATATTAGAAGATAAAGAAGAAACATTTATAAATGGAAAAATTATTATTACAGACAAAAACAAAAATGAAATAAAAACACAAGATTTACAAGCAAATAACAATGAAATAATTTTTGACAAAACAAATAGTGAATATTACTATATTAAAATAATAGCAGACTACAACTTAGGAACAGATGAAAACAATTTACACAAATCTCAAATCCTATTAGAAAAAGAAATGGAATTTACAATTCGTAAAATAGAGATGAAAGATGTGACAGATGTATATCTATACAGAAAAAATGGAGACAAAATAGAAGAAGTAACTAGCATATATACTTACGAATTAGAAAATGTAAATCAATTTTTAGTAAAAGTAGAAATGAAAGATATGCCAGCCTTTTATGCACCATTAAAAGGATATAGAGAAGAAAATAATATATTAAAACTTGAATTAGAATATGAAAATGTAGTGCAATATGAAAATAATATGAAACAAGACAAATTAGAAGTAGAGTATGGAACAGTAGAAAATAATAAAGCTACAAATAATTCACTAGCAAGTTTAATAAAACGAATGAAAGAAAATCCAAATGGAACATTTGAATTAACCAAAGATTATGATGCATCAACAATTACAGGAGATTACAGATCTTTGGTAGGAGCAGACATAACATTTACAGGAACATTAAATGGAAATGGACACAAAATATATAATTTATCTAAACCAATCTTTGACTATGTATCAAGAGCTAATATTAAAAATTTAGTATTAGAAAATGTGCATTTATCAAATACAGATAATGTTACAGGAAGAGGAGTTCTTTCAAATGAAACAGGAAGTAATACTACTATAAGTAATGTTCATGTAAAAAATATGACAATTACAACATCTGTAAAATATTCATACTATGGTGGAATCACTGGAAAACTTACAGAAAGTACAATTAAAGAATGTAGTGTAACAGGACTTAATATAACAGGACCACAAAATTCACTTGTAAGTGCAATTGGAGGAATTACTGGATACATTAACACATCTACAATAGAAAACTGTTATGTAACAGGTGCAATTTCAGGAAGAAAAGAAATGGGTGGAATAGTAGGACTTGTAGAAAAATATGTACCAGACACAAGCTATATAAAAAATTGTATAGCAAAAGTAAATATAGATTCAACAGATGGACCAAATGGAATAGGTGGTATAGTAGGATTTGCAAGAAATGCTGGTCAAATTAATTTAAAACAAAATATAAGCTTTGCAACAGGAAGAAATTCATATAAACTATATGGAACAAATGCTACATTAAATATGTTTACTAAAAACTATGTAATGGAAGAATCAACATTAAAAGACAATGACAATGCACAAATTAAGAAAATATCTAAAAATGATTTCAATGAAGAGTTTTGTAAAAAAGAAGCAGGATTTGATGAAAGTATTTGGAATTTAAATGGATGTAGTTATGACAAACTACCAACATTAAATAATGCTGATCCAAACAATGAAAAAGAAGAAAATCAACAACAAGAAGATGAAGTGTATATTCCACAACAAGCAAGATTAGAGAATATGGCAGAATATAATAAAAACAAAGAAATTATATATAGTAACTTATATAAATTAATGCCATTTTATGATGCAAAATATTTAATATTAGATGGAACAAAAATTAGTAAAGATTATGTATTAAATAAAAAACTAATAAAAACAGTATTACCATATGACAATAAAGGAAAATTAGCAGTTGCTATTACAAAAGAAAATTATAAAAACCTAAGTCATATAAAAGTAGTATTTGATGATAATACAACTAAAAAGTACACTTTAAAATTTAAAGACACATATGGAAATATAGCAAATTATCATATTAATGAATTAAATGTTGAGTACAATTTTGATAAATACATTATAAAACAAGATGCAACAATTATAAGCAATTTAAGTAACTATATACAGAATATAGAATATGAAAAAGATTTACAAGGAATGTTAACTCTTGACAGAGGACATCCAGCATATAAAGTACATTTTAATGAAATTGTAAGAAAAAAAGAAAATGCAGATAATTTCATTTATAAATATTTATCTAGTGCAAGTGGATATAGTATAACAATGGAAAATGAAATACTAAACACAATAGTAAAAAATAAACTTAACAATAATGAAATGAAAAGAATTTTATTTGCATACAATTATTATTCTCGTTTCTATGGAATAAATATGGATGGAGCAAACCTTTCAGACATTATGTTATTCAAGGGAGAATTATACAGAGAAAATATAAAGATAAGTGACTTAATATCAGACTTTTGGAATAGTAGATGGAAAAATAGTCATGTAAATTACCAATATTATAGAGATACTTTAGCACATAGATTTGGAATATCACAAATAGGAGACTTTATCGAATATAATATTAAAATTTTAACAGATAATAAAAATCCAAATGACTGGTTTACAGAAAACTTCAAAGGACCATTAGTAGAAGCTCAAGCAAAGGGGCATGAAGAAAGCGACATTGATTATAGAGCTTGGACACAACTAAAAAAGAGACCAGAATATATGTTAGCACTTTTAACATTACCAGAAAATGCTGGATATATGATATCAACACCAACAGTATTTTTTGTGGGATCACAAAGAGTATATATAACAGACCCTACAAATAAAACACAACAACAAACATTACTAAATAAAATGCAAAACTTCGCAAATCAAGTAGCAACCTTCTATGGAACAGCAGCAGGATTTATAGAAAGCAGATATTTTAATAATATATGTGATATAGCTATAGATACTAGATTTTTGCCAGAATTAGGAGAACAATTTAATGCAAAAACTAATGACTTATTCCATAAGAATTTTAATGAGATATTGAATGAATGGTCTATGATAGGTGGAGTAGGAGCATATGCAGGAAGTCAAAGAATCTATTTTGTAACAAATCATGCATTAAATAGTTATTCAGCTTGGACACATGAAACAGGACATAACCAAACAGCTAGATTATTCTTTAAAAATAATGGATTTAGACCAATAGGAGGAGGAGCATCAGCAGATGGAATAACTGGCTCAGAAGATTACACAGATGGAAACACATCTCAAGGAGCAGGAGATGGAGACATAAACTTTAACTTAAGTTACAATTACAATGTAAATCAAATGGTTACAACAAACTTAACACCAGAAAGAATTAACTCTAAAGAAAAAATTGAAAGCTATTATAAAAGAATGTTCGAAACAATTGACTTTTTAGACTATGTAGAAGCAAAAGCATTTTTAGAATTAACACCAGAAGAACAATCAAAAGTAGCAGTACAAATATACTATCCAAACGCACCAAAAGATTATTCAACAGTAGGATGGAAAACACTTTCAAAAGAAGAATTTGAAAAAATGAACTTAAAAACAGTAAATGACTTATGGGACAATCAAATTACTATAAAGCCAGGAATAACAGGAAACACAACACAAACAGGAGAAGGGGCTTACGGCTCAGAAGGTATGTATATCAGAAGATGGTATCAACCATATAATGAAAATGGAAGAACACATACATATGGCTTTAAATATACAGCTTGGCAAATGCTTGGAATAGGTGGATATGATGGAGGTTATGTTACTTATTATAGTGGAAAAAGTAAAAATGACTTAGATGCCATTAAAAAAGTTACAAATGACAGTACAATGACATGGCAAAAATTCAAACAAGAGCGTTACAAGTTAATGGAAGACAGCTGGAATAAAGTAACATATGTAAATGCTGATGAATTAAAGGAAACATATATAAATGCCCTAAAAATAGATGCGCAAAATGGAGACAGAAATGTAACAAATAGTACAAATGTTAGAAGAAGAAATTATCACTATGTAAAAAGAATAACAGATGATTTTAGGCAAGAAGTATTAAATGGTGAAAATGAAACAAATAAAGTGCATATAAAATCAGCAAAAGAGTTCAAACAAAAACTAAAAGAAAATCCATCAGGATATTATGTATTAGATAATGACATAGATGTATCTTCACTAACTGGAGAAAATGCAATAATAGATGGAAACTTTATAGGAAAAATAGATGGACAAGGTCATAAAATAACAGGAAACACATTACCAATTTTCGATTCATTAAAACTTGCACATATTTCAAACTTAAAATTAGAAAATAGCAAAATTTCTAGTACGGTAGCAGATGTAGGAGCATTAGCAAGAAAAGCAGAATATAGTGAAATTGAAAATGTAATAGGAAAGAAAATAGAAGTTACATCAACCAATAAACAAATTGGTGGACTAATTGGAAGTATGACAAATTCTTTTGTAACAAATACACATATAACAGATGCCACAATATCAGGAAATACCAGAGTTGGTATGATTGCAGGATATGTAGGACAAAGTCAAATACAAGAAAGTTCAGCAAATGGAAAAGTAAAATCAAAAGGAAATGCAATAGGAGGACTAATAGGAGAAGTTCATAATAGATCTATCATTTTAAACTCTTATTCAATAGGAAATGTACAAGGAAATACTAATGTTGGAGGGCTAATAGGATTATTAACAAATTCCTCTGTTACAAAAAGTTTCAGTAATGCAACTGTAAATGGAACAAATGCAGTAGCAGGATTTATAGGAAAATCAACAAACAACTCAATAGTTCAAAACAATATTTCACTTGGAAACCAATACAAGCAATATAAATTTGATGGAGCAACAGAAAAAGAACAACTAAGTAATTACAAAGGAAATTATGAATATGAAGACAACACAGGAACTTCTACATTAGAAAGAAAAGACATTAACTTTGACGGAAAAATAAAAGTTACAACAAAATCAGAAATTACAAATCAGAACTTCTATAAAAATACTTTAGGATGGAGTGAAAATACATGGGACTTTACAGGAATAGTAAATGAAGAAGTTCCAAGCCTAAAAAATCTAGACCCTAACGAAAATATACCTATTATATTAAGAGAAAATATAAACTCAGTAGATGAATTTATAGAAAAACTATCAACAAAACCAGATGGAAGATATACATTAACAAAAGACTTAGACTTCTCAGGAAAGACCTATAATTTAGGAAGTTCAGTAATACCAGGAACCTTCTTTGGAGTAATCGACGGAAATGGACACACAATAAAGAATCTAAGTAATGCTAGTATATTTGAACAATTTAGTGGAACAGCACAAAACTTAAATATAGAAAACTTCCAACATGGAATAGTATGGAATAAACCACCATATACGCAATATATAGACACTTGGAACAGCGACAAAACTCAAAACAATATAGCAGCATTTACAAAAAAATCAACAGAAGCAAAATTCTATAATATGAGATTTAATAAAATCATTATGACAGGAAACAATAATATTGCAGTAATAACAGTAAATGATAAAGATTCAGTATTTGAAAAAATAAATGTAACAGAAGCGTTTATAATGACAGAATCAAAAATTGCTAACTGTGGAAACAAATCTTCAACATTTATTAGCGAAAAAACAGGAGGAAGCATTAAAAACTGTTATGTTCAAGGAGAAATGCACACAGCAGGAAGTGAAAGTGGAGCAGTTATAGGATTAAGCCATGGTGGAATTAAAATTGAAAATGTAGTAGCTAATATTATAGGTAGAGGATATAAAGAAGAAAATGCCAAAAATAGTGGATTATTTATTGGAAAAATAGAAGGAAAAACAGAAATTAAAAATTCTATATCTATAGGAAAAACATTATATGATATGTTACTTAATAAATTTGCGATGATACCAAATGCAGCAAATATAGAATTTATTACAAATTGCTATGAAAATGCAGATGAACAAGGAATTTCAAATAGTAATGGAACAAATATAAAAGAAGTAACAAAAGAACAATTACTAAGTAAAGAATTCTATAAAAATATATTACACTTGGATGAAAGCATATGGGACTTAGACAATATAGAAGAAAGAAACTATTCAGAAAGCCCATTCCCATATAGCCCAGATCCTACAAAATTTCCAAAAATGATTGATTTTGGTGGACTAAAGAAATAAAAGATAAAGAGAATTTTATTATGCCAATGAATGAATATGGTTAAATAGTAAGAAATGGCAAGGATTTATCAAATGAAAACACAAATATATATTAATAAATATCAAAGTCATTTAAGAATAAAAGAGTAAGAAGCAAGAGAAAAATATAATTCTGATAATTTATTCAAAAAGTCAAAGGCAGGAATATAAAATTATGAAAATAACACTATTATAGAAGAAACAGCAGTGATTGAATATAAAGAAGAAAGTTTTATGCAAAAATATGTAATAAAATTAAAAATTTATTCAAGAAAAGTAAAAAAATACGGAATGAGCATTTTAAGTTCGTTCCGTATTTTAAGTTTAATTTATAACTCCAATTTTCTTAAAAAAGTAGTAAGAGTTCATACCACTTTTAAAATAAATTTCCTTTTCTAAAATATATTTTAAATTACTGTATAAAATCATAACTTGGATAAATCTTTCAACCAGTTAGCTAATCCATTACTATCATTATTTCTTAAAAATTCAAAATATTTTACCCTATCCTCTTTTGATATAACAACAGGTGGCAAATTAGTTTTTAATAATTCATAATTTATAAGTAATATCTATCTGTTCTTCCATTTCCATCTTCAAAAGGATGTATTCTTTCAAATTCAATATAATATCTAGCATTTTATTAAATATATATTGCTTATCGTGATTATATTTCCATTGGTTCTTTTCCTTCGACTTTAAAGCTATTGTTATTTTATCATATCCATTTTGAATTATTACACAAATATCCAAAACGAATATAGATAAAATTGAAAGGAGAAAAAAATTTTCAAAGAGGAATTAAATGTAGATTCAAAACATATAAGTACATATTGTTTAAGACATAACTATAAGCAGGAATTGAAAAAAACGGAAGAGGAACAGAAAAGAAAAATTTTCAAAATAAAATGGAAAATAGGATTAATAATAAAAAAATATTGTAATTTTGCTAAAATAAAATTATAATATATTAAACCATATTGAAAGGTGAAAAAAGAAATGGAATTTATTAAAAGAATTAAAGATTGGATAAAAAGCAAATTAAAAAAAACATTTGAGAATAGTAAAAAAGCAATGGAAATTACTGAAAAGAATGAACAACAATCCAATATTACTATCCCTCCAGATACCCAAATTGATGATAATTCTGCATTAATACCAGATTTGCCATCATATATACCTATTGAACACACAGACAAAAATTGGGAGAAGAAAATAGAAAAAGCAAAAAAAGTTTTATATAAGAAATTAGCAAAGTATGGTATTACAAAAGATGAATGGGAAGAATTAGATAAATATAAAGGTTCAGCATATTTTTTGCCAACAACAATGTTACATAAAGTTGATTTATATCAATATAATATGCCTAGATATGGTGGAGTATATGACAATCCAGATTTTCTTGAACCAGAAAAAATAATAAATTCTTACTGCAAAGTTTATTCAGCAATGTATAAATTTGGTAAACGAAACAATAAAGATTTGCATATATGTAGGATTGATTCTGACTTATTTTCTGACGAGATGAGAGAATCAGGTCAAACAGAAAGTTTATTATCATTTTCAAAAGAATCATATAAATTTGATTTCGCAGAAGGAAAAAATAGTTTGATTTTTCTAGATGGAATTTTAGAAAAAGGTATACCATGCATAGATTTTACTGAATTTACAGGAGATTCAGAATCAGAGGTTCTACTACCACCATTCTTAAATATCGATTATTATGATACCGAAGAATTACTAGAAGGGGCATATCCAATATGCAATGTATGTATTTCTAAAAATAATCCAAACATACTGACAAATGAAGAAAAGGAAAACATGGAATTGTTAAAACAATCTATCATAGATTCTAGAATACCATATGAATATTATACTCATTGGTATGACACAATAACTCATAATCCATCAGCTCAAGGAGATGATGAAAAATCTGTAATGTTACGACAAGAATTTTTTAAATGGCAAGAAAATCTAAAAAAATATTTACAATTAAGATTTAGAGAAATTGAAAATGAAATAGATTATCCTAAATTAAAACCTACAGATTTTTTAACATGGGGAATTGAAAGAGGAAAACAAGGAGTTGAAGATTTTAAAACTAAAATGCAACAAGTGAATAATTTATTTAAAGAAGTAAACAATTCTAAAGAAGATGAAAAGGATAGGTGAAAGTAAATGATAAATAATATATCTGATAGACTTACAGAAGTATATTCTATTTTGAAATGCCTAGACAAAAAAGATAGAGAAAAAATCCCATTAAAAGTTTGGAAGGAAATAGAAACAAGAAAGAGTAATTCTTATAAATACCAATATATTCCTGGAGATGAACAATATTTAGACGATTATACAATAGCCATACTAAGTCAAATTTACTTTAATTATTTAAAAATAAATTAACTAAAAAAAAGCATATAATTATTTAATTATAAAGAAAGAATTTTATTAAATGGATAAATATATATAAATTGGAATAGGTGTAATGATATTAGATGGTAATAAAATATTATTAGGACATAGAACTGAAAATAAAAAAGATACTGGTGGAATATTCGAAGTGGATTGTTGAGTTTTACCAGGTGATAAACAAAAATATAATGAAACTTTTTTTGAAGGAGCAAAACGAGAGGTAAAAGAAGAAGCTAATTTAAATATATATGAATTAGAATTATTTGGTGCGGCTAGAGGGACTCGAACCCCCGGTCTTAGCGTTCGTAGCGCCATATTTTATCCAGCTAAACTATAGCCGCATATATAAATTATTATAAAATAAATTTATGAAAAATTCAATATTTTCATAGTTTTTTAAACTAGGCATCTGAGGGCAGACTTGGGGGTACACACAAAAAACAACCTCCGAATCTCCAATATATCAATAACTATAACACCCATTGGTGATATGGTTTGTAGCCAAGTGCTCTATCCAACTAAGTTATTGCTACATATTGATGTAAAATCTACTATTACATTATAAGGTATAAATAAAAAAAATTCAATAAAATTTAAAAAATTCTTCAAAAAATATTGCAAATGTTAAAAAAATGTGTTATATTATATAAGCATTAGGAAAAATCGAGGTGTAGCGCAGTTGGTAGCGCGCGTGGTTTGGGACCATGAGGTCGCAGGTTCGATCCCTGTCACCTCGACCATATTTTGCAGTAATTTGAAAAAGTTACTGCATTTTTTATTGGAATTTAACAGAACTCAAAAACATTAAAAAGCACTAATTATGCTACTTTCAGAAAATACTGAAACAATAGCATAATTTTTTAAAATTCTGAAAAATGCTATAAAATTCCATTGTTTTCTTCCGAAAAATGTTTCCGAAAAAATATCTTCTATGTTTCAGGAAGTTTCGGAAAAAATTTTTTTCGTTTAAATATAAATAAACTTTAAAGTTTTCCAAAATCAAAAATGAAAGGAGAACTTATCTATGGAATTTACACCATATAAAATTAATGAATGTTTTGAACATTTATAGTATCAAATACCTATGGAATTATTTTTTAATTCCAAATATAAAAACAAACTAAATTCAGATAGTAAAATTCTATATGGATTTTTATTAAATCGCTTAACTTTATCAGCAAAAAATAATTGGTATGATGAAAATGACAACATTTATCTTATATTTACAAGAAAAGAAGTTCAAGAATTATTAAACCTATCAGATAAAACAGTAACTAAAGCATTTAAACAACTTTCTGAATGCAAGTTAATATATGAGAAAAAAACAAGGCTCTACAAAACCAAATTTAATTTATGTTGGCAAAATAGAACATGATAAACAGCTTACAAAAGTGAATCGTAAAAATTACGACTCAAGAAACGTAAAATCTACGAGTCATGAATCAGAAAATTTACGACAAAGTAATAACTATAATAATTATATTAATATAAAAAATAATAGGCACAATTTTGCAGAAAGACATTATGAAAATGGTAGTTTAGATTTTTTATATGCAAATAATTGGATTTGATTATAATTTGAAAATGGAGGAATTGAAAATGAATATTGAATATACAAAACATGGTGATTACTATTTACCAAATTTAGTAGCACCACAAAATATCAAAAATTTAAAATTAGGCAAATATGGAAGATTACGATTACATTATTTAAAGGAAAATAAAAAGGCAGAATATACCATCTTGCTTATGAATAATGAATTGCAAAAACATCTAATTGAAATTGACAAAACAGCGAATGAAAGATTCGAATTATTGATGAAACAATTAGCAGAAAAAGAAAACATTACTGAAGAATTAAAAGCAACACATCAATTAGAATGGGTCGGTAAAATGAATAATATAAAAAATTGTGCTGAAGAAATTATATTACAAGAATTAATTTATATATAGCTTTACACAATTTTTGAACAAAAAGTGGATAATATTATGTAAAATTTATGTTTTATAATATTAAAAGCAAGCAACGCATTTATACTCCCATATAAATACAACTTGTTAGTTTTTAATAAAACTACATTATGGGGAATTTCTTCCCCAATCCCCTTAAAATTTTCAATGCAGTCATATTTTTATGGCTGTAATAAAAATTAAAACAATAAAAAAGAATTTACAAGCAGTAATTAATTATGCAAAAAATGGAGAGAAAACCGAATTTAAAAGGAAATATTATAGGAAAAGATTTACTGGAAAGAAATTAAATAAGTTTTTATTAAATACAAGTTCTTTTTATAGATTATATATTCATTATTTATATGCATTTAAAATATTTCCAACTAAAATAGAAAAACAAGAATTGACGCCTGAATATTATAAGCAAAAAAGAAAAAATGCTATGATATTTGAGGAATTGAACTTCCTTGCTAGAAATAAATTTGAAACAGTTGCAGATGTTAAAGCTTATAAAACTAATATAGAAAATACACTTCCAAATTTAAAAGGACAAAGAGAAATTTTGTGGAGAAAATATAATAAATCTACTAATACAAGTGATAAAAATAACGTTTTGAGCGAAATTAATCAACTAACTGAAATGATTGATATTTTTCAGGCTCAAAAAAATGCTTGTGTTAGAATTATTGATAGATATTCTCAAATTAAAGAAGATTATAAAAATGAAATTGAGTCAAAAAATAAAGCTAGCAAATTAATTAAAGATGATAAGAAGAAAAAGGAAAGATATAAGTAAATGTTAAGGGAGAGTAAAAATACTCTCCTCTACTGAAATTTATTTATATTTCTTTTCCCACACATTACGTACAATTTTTAGTGATAAAGTTGATAATGTGAATCCTATTACTGGAACTAATGAGCTTACAAGTATATTGTCATAATTTCTTACTAGCCATGAATATATAATAACAACTATATATGTTAAAATCATTATACAAATCTTTCTTGTAAAGCTTGTTTCCCATGTTTTATCTAATTCTACTTTTTTATTTCTTTCTTTTATTTGTTCAATTTCTTTTTCTAAATCCATAAGTATGCTCCTTTTAATTTACAGATAATTTTAATTTCTCGATTTTTTGTTGTTTTTCTTTTGTAAGTTCTTCATAATATTTAATTAACCTATCTAATCTATCATTTGACAAATTATAGATTAGATTCGGATTAGTTTCTATTTCTTTTATAAATTGTTTTAATTCATAATCTTTATTGTTTATTTTAGAAATGTCAACTCTTAATGTACTTCCAAAATCCAGTTTATTATCAGAACCTAAAATAGGATTTACTTCTTCGGTTAATAAGTATTCTTTATTTCTTTTGAAAAGCTTAATCTTAAAAAAATTTTTAATTCTTTCAAAAAAAGAATTTTTCCTTGGTATTAAACTATTGTTCACCAAAATCAACTCCTTCAATTTCAATTTGACTTTCTAAGTCAGCAATTATCGTATCTTGTTCTTTACTTAAAGAAATTAAATCTTGGGCTCTTTTAATTTTTTGTAATCTTTCAATTTTACTTTGTTTTTCTCTCTGTTGTTTTTCCATTTTTTCAATTAATATATCTAATTCTTCTTCACTTAAACTTTCCATATCTGTATCATAATTCGTTATGGGAATTTCTTTAGACTCTGCTTCGCTGTTTTGGATTATATCTTGCTTAGCTGTTTTAGTTTCATTAGATTTTGATTGTTCAAATGTTCCTTTAGTTGCTTCCATAATTAATGAATATATATACTTGCAATGATCTTCAATCCTTTTGGCAATTACAATAGCATCTTCATATGTACTTAAATTTTCATTTATAATTTTTTTTCCATGTCTCAAGTTGTAATTTACTAAATCTTCATATGTTTCATAAAATCCTGTTGAGAATCCCTCCATGTCATTTGGATATATTGGGAAGCCCTTTTGTTTTGAACTTGCATATTCTTTTGTTTCATTATACGTATAGTATAATCTTTTAATTTTTTCACTATGATTACTAACTTCTCTAACAAGTTCATTATGATTTTCCACTTGAAATTCACTATTTTGTGAAACATATTCAGACATATCTTCTGATATATCATATTCTTGTCGTTTTGGTTTAATAATAAATCTTTCTGTAATATCTTCAGCATTTATAATATCTATTTGTTGATTAATTTTTACAGGAATATATTCTTTTCCAATTGGCATATATGTTGCATATTTTTCATCATCAATTAGGTTAACTTGAGAAAAGATTTCATTACCTCTTATTGTTAAGCTATATGGAAAATTATCACGAGTCACTAATTCTCCCGAACTAAGTCTACCATTAGATGTAAAAGTAACTTGTTTTGGATTAGTATCACTTATATCAATTTTTAATTCTCCTACTCTCATAGATAATGGTTTACCTTGTTCTTGACATTCTTTAATAAATGACTTTATTTGTTTAATATTATAATTTTCTAAATTTGGATCATAATCAGGAGATTCTTCTGAAAATGGTGTGAATATTATATCAGAGTCGAGTTCTTTCCATTTTTTATCTCTTAATTCTTTTTCTGTTAATTTTCTAGGCTTGTACTCTATGGTTTCGCCAGTTTCTATATAACGATTTCTACCAAAACTATTATTTTGGTTTTCTCTTTTTAATCCTTGAACAATTTTCCATTCATCACTCATATTTTTTCCTCCGTACTATCAAATATAATAATCTAACAATATCTTATCATTATAAATAAAAAAATCAATAAAAAGTACCTCACTTCTGTAAAATACTTTTTATTAACTAACTGCAAATTATTGCAGTTTACAATTAGATAAGAATTCATTGAAAAAAGCCTCCTCTCCATTAATTCCCAAAACATCATAATGTGAAATCTCATGTCGAATTGCATTTTGTACAAATTCGTCATATGGAATACACATATATTTGTCAACAGTTCCTGCTTTTATATCCATTACTGGATCAGCAATAAATTTATCTCCTTTCTCATCAAAGTAAAGCACACTACAATGATTTCCACCATCTTCTTCAGGTGTTATTGTAAAATAACATTCAATTCCTGCTTCGTGCAATAAAGAAACAAGATACATACTATAATGCAAACAACATCCAACATGATTGGCTTCAACATACTTTCTCTCGGTTTCTGGCATTTGGTTTGCCTTAATACCTGAGTATATAATGCTCATTGTATGTTCACCTGCCTTGGATAAATCATATCTGTTACCAACTACTAC
>CATYUF010000030.1 GCA_958413095.1 uncultured Clostridium sp. | reverse complement strand
TAATCAAGTTATTAGATCCACCATTTGAAAAAGGAAAATTAGAACCAGGATATATTAAGGCGTATTTACCGGGAGTGAGAGAAAATGGTGGACAATATACACATGTGTGTTGTTGTTAGTACCAGTTTTTAAAATATTGATACTCTTAAAAATACATATTGTTATTGATTTTGTATTAAAAGTATAAAAAAACACACCTTATTGATACAAAATCGGTGAAAAAAATTAAAAAACATAGATTTTTTAAAAAAATGTGAAACAAATTCAAAGGAAAATACAAAAAAAGTTTCACATTTTTAAAAATTTATGGTATAATATAAATGTGAAACAAAATCAAATAAATTAAGCAAAAAAGTTTCACATTTATAAGGAGGAAAATCATGGAAGAAAAAATTGAAATTATGAATCTTTTACAAAATAAACAAGTTTTGGAACATGAATTACAAACACTTGCATATGGATCAGTAGAAATAAGAGAAAATAATTCAAATAAATATATATATGTACATTATAGAGAAGATGGAGTAGCTTTAACAAAATATGTTGGAGAATATTCTGATGAATTATATAATTTAGTATTAAATAATAGTATTAAAGCAAAACAATTGAAAAAACAAATAAGAGAGATAACAAAAAAACTAAAACAATTAAATTATACAGAAGAAGAATTATCAGAAAAAGTAGAACAAAATATAGACTTTGCGAAAAGACATTTAGTAGATACAATATATAAACAAGCTATATTAGAAGGTGTTGCAACTACATTTGCAGATACAGAAAGTATTATTGAAGGTGGAAAAGTAAATAATATGACATCTGAAGATATAATAAAAATAGTAAATTTAAAACATGCTTGGGAATTCATATTAAATAAAAATGTTGTTTTAAGTGATACAAATTTTGCTTTATTATGCGAAATAAACAAAATGGTAGAAGAAGGATTTTATTATACAGCAGGTAAAGTAAGAAATACACCAGTAACAATAGGTGGAACAACATGGAAACCAGATTTGCCTATTGAAAGTGTAATAAGAGAAGAATTAGAAGAAATTCTTAGTAAGGAACTGAATGATATAGACAAAGCAATCGAACTTTTATTATATACAATGAAAAAACAAGTTTTTATAGATGGAAATAAAAGAACAGCAGTAATTTATAGTAATCATTATTTGATTTCAAAAGGAAAAGGAATAATAGCAATTCCAGCAGAATTAACAGAGGAATTTAAGGACTTACTTATTCCTTATTATGAGGGAAGAGATGAAAAAGAGATAAAGAAGTTTATTAAAGAGAAATGTTACATGAGTATATAGAAAAATGTTTTACACATTAAATAAACCTTAAGAAACAAAATCTTATGGTTTATTTTTTTGACCTTAAATTATATTAAAAGTAAATAAAAAAGTTACAAAATCGATTGTGGAGCGAATTAGAAACAAAAGAAAGGAGAGTTATATGAGCAAATTGAAAGGGCTATGGATACCATTAAATATTTTATTGAATGAAGAATTATCTGACAAAGAAAAAATTGTATTATCAATGATTTCATATTTAAGTGATGAAACAGGAAGTTGCTTTACAAGTAATAAATATATAGCAAGTATTGTAAATGTAACCTCCGACAGAGTTTCAAAAATAGTAAGTTCATTAAAGAAAAAGGGATATATAGAAGTTAAATTAAAATTTAGAACAGAAAGTAAAGAAGTAGAAAGTAGGCAGATTATTCCTAATAAAGAAAAGTTAAATGGGTATAGCGAAAAATACCTAGAGGGTATAGGTGAAAATAACTATTTAGATAGTCAAAAACAACTACACCCTATAGGTGAAAATAACGAAGATATAATAAATAATATAAAAAATAAAAATAATTATAATAAGGGAGCACTTAGGAAAAAGAATAACAAGGCTAACTTTGAACAGCGAGATTATACTGACTTTGACTTTACTAAATTATATGCAAATGCAGATGCATTTGTATAGATAAAATCAGCGACTAAAGCAGAAAAACTACTTATGTGGCTGATTTTTTAGTTAAAGTTGTGAATAGCAATTTTAACTAAAACCTAAAAAATATGTAGATATTTTTTAGGCAAAGGGGTGTGGGGAAAAGTTTATTTTTCCCTGCCACAACAAATACTTTTAGCGAATAGCGTAAAAAAGTATTGTAGTTGTGTTACAACACAAGTTAGGAATAAGCAATAATATAAAAATTTAGTTGTGTTTTTTAGCACGAGTAAGGAGGGGAAAAATGAGTTATGCGATAATAAGAAATACAAAATACAAAAGAGAAAATTTGAAAGGAATATTTAGGCACAATGAAAGAAGAAATATAAATTATTCAAATGATAATATAGATAAAGAAAAGTCATATTTGAATTATTCAATAAAATCACCACAATATAGTTACGAAAAAGAATTTGACAGAATAAAAGAAAAATATAATTTAAAGGGACAAATTAAAAAAGTAAGTAATATAGCTTGTGAATATATAATAACATCAGATTATGATTTTTTTGAAAGTATAGGAGAAGAAGAAACAAAAAGATTTTTTGAAACTGCATACAAATTTGTAGCAGAATATAAAGATTTAGGAGAACAATATATAATATCTGCCAAAGTGCATAGAGATGAACAAACACCTCATATGCATTTAATTTTTTTGCCAGTAGTTCATACTACTGATAAAAAAGGAAATCCTATTGATAAACTGGCTTGTAGCGAATTTTGGAAAGCAAAAGATAGTTATAGACAATTACAAGATACTTTTTATAAATATATGGTGAAAAATGGATTTGACTTACAAAGAGGGGTGCCAAAAGAAGAAACTAATAGACAACATTATTCTGTTGAAGAATATAAAAAAATAACTAATTTTAAACAAACAAAAGAAGTTTTAAAAAATATGAAATTAGAATTACCAGATGTTCCAGACATTACTGTTATTAACATTAACAGATTATCAAAGAAAAGAGATGATAAGATTTTAGAAGAAATTATAAAACCAAAAGACGATGTAATTCAAAGTTTGTATAAAGATAATATAGACTTGCATAGAGAATTATCAAGACAAGCAAAAATTATAGAAGAAGCGGAAAAATATCAAAAGGAAAGAGATTTGATAATAGCTGATAATGAAGAAATGCATAAGCAAGTAGAGAGTATTAAAACAGAATATAAGGAAAAAGAATTTAATATAGAATGGAAATATAAAAGCAAGATTAAAGGTTTAGAAAAAGAAAATAATCATTTGCATAGGGTGGTAGATAAGTTTTATGAGACAGTAGAAAAATTTATAGATTGGATTTGTCAAAAATTTAGTATTGCAGAATCTAAAGAATTAGTTAGAGAATTTGAAAAAGAAACTAATATGTATATTGATCCAGAGAAACAACTTAAAAAAGAAGAAAGAGCAAAAGAATGGAATTTAGAAATATAAGAGCAAACAAATTTATTTGCTCTTATAACTACTATTTCATATGTTTTAATGCAAATTCACAAGCAGATACTACGAAACCATTAAAAGAATATTCTTTTTTGTCTAGTCCTTCATTAGCTTTGTCAACAATTTCAATGATTTGAGAATTTATTTCAACAGGAAATCTAATACTTTTATAAATGTTGGCTTCGGTAGATTTTTTCATAACAAATTTATCCATAAATATAACCTCTTTTCATATTATTTTTAAATCTATTGAAATTATACTTAAAATATGGTATATAAAATATAACTGAAATACAGTTATAAAAATATGAAGGGAAGAATTAAAAATGTTATGGATGGATTATTACTTTTATTTAAGTAAATTGCCAGAAGAAGAAAGAAGAAATCAAATATTATTACTAATTGGATTTTTTATTGTATTGTTTATAATAGGGGTGATTGATGAATTTATTAGACATAAATTCAATAAAAAGAATTAAATATATAAATTAAATAAATTCAAAGTTACAAAATTTGCAAAATACAAGAAAATGTGGTATTATTAACATAATGGCAATAGCCATGTTGAAACCGTTATAAATCTTTCACTTAAGGAGGTATAAACTATGAAACGGTATGAAAAATTTGTGCTTGAGGCAGAAAAGGGTATAACCTTTGAAGTCTCAGAGGGAACAAGCGGAGAGTTAATTATTAGAGCTCTGAACATCGCTACAGCCAATGTCTACTCTGCAAACTATGCAAATCCTCTAATTCCAGAAGGATATAAGCATGTCTGTGGAGAAAGGAACAATGGATTTGTAATTGAAAGATATTCTGATGGAAGCCAGTTTGTATGGATTCCTGTTGAAAGTCTCGACTCTAATGGAACACTTGATGGAGAACATTTTTCGGAGAAATTCGGCAGACGAAATTACATGAACGATGAATTTTCGGGTGATGAATTCAATGAAGCTTTAAATGGTGAACTGCTTGAACAACTTGAAAGTGTCAAAAAATATGGGGGATTTTATATTTCTCGTTATAACATTTCCAAGAGTTTAGCAGGAAAACCGCAGTCGGTAAAAGGAGTTATGCCGTGGGTATATATCAATTTCAATGATGCCAAGAAGATGGCATCCACTATCGAAGACAATGAAGCAGTTAAAAGTCATCTGACTTTTGGTGCAGAATATGATTCGGTATTGGAATGGTTTATCAAAACGGAAGTTAAAACTCTTGCTGAAATTGCAGAGGACTCTACTGAATGGGGCAATCATTGTAATACAGAGAATTCTCCAAGGAAAGTAGTTGAAACAGGAAGCAGAGAAGAATGGTGTGCTAATAACATCTACGACTTTGCAGGTAATGTGGATGAATGGACACAAGAACAGAACAAAAGTTCGCGTCGTGTTATTCGCGGTGGCAATTACAGCTATGATGGAAGCAATTATCCTGTCGCCTATCGCAATTACTTTCGTCCTATTTACGGCTATTTCTACACTGGTATTCGTGCCACGCTTTATATTAAGTAGCACTGACCACTGTAAAATTCTTTAATTGTATCCAAGCACAGACAGAGGGAGAGAACTTTGAAATTTCAGAGTTCCTCCTTCTTTTTTATATATTTTTTAATAGGAGTTGATATAAAGATGGAGAAAAGCAAAGATAACAGATTTGTAATAATAGTGAAAATAGAAAAATATATTGAATATATGCTTACAATATTACTTAAACTTCCAAGAACAGAAAAATTTAGTATAGGAACAGAAGTAAAAACAAGTATGTATGAAATGATGAAGAATATTCTTTTAGCAAGTAAAATAGATAAGAATAAAAGATTATCAGTATATAACATTGTTGATAGTAATATATATTATCAAAGAATTTGTATAAGAATCATGTATAATCAAAAATGGATAGATGAAAAGAAATACAAACATAGCAACGAGTTACTAGCTGAAATCGGAAAAATTTTAGGAGGACTTATTAAATCTCTAGAGGTGAAGAAATATGCCTAAAACAATTAAAAATATATATGACAATTCAGTATCGTTTGAAAATTTACTAAAAGCACATAAAGAAGCAAGATGTGGAAAAAGAGAAAAGAAAAAAATAATATTGTTTGAGTTAAAACTAGAACAAGAATTATTAGAATTAGAGAAAAAATTAAAAAATGGTACGTACAAACATGGTGGTTACACAAAATTTAAAATATATGAGCCAAAAGAAAGAATAATTATGGCATCAGAATATAAGGATAGAGTAGTACATCAATGGTATGTCGAAAAATTTATAAAGCCATACTTTGTACCACAATTTATGGCGACATCATATGCTGGAATAGAAGGAAGAGGAATGCATAAAGCATCTAAAGATGTTCAAAATGCAATGAGAAGTGCAAAATCTAAATGGAAGAATTATTACATATTAAAAATGGATGTTACAAAGTATTTTCAAAATATAGACAAAAGAATACTTTGGGAAATATTAAAAAGAAAAATGAAGGATAAAAAGTTACTATGGTTAACTAGAGAAATTTTATTATCTACAGAAGGCATGGTAGGACTACCTTTAGGTAATTATACATCTCAAATGTTTGCTAATATATATTTAAATGAATTAGATCAGTATGTTAAACACAAATTAAAATGCAAATATTATTACAGATATATGGATGATATGGTTATAATGTGTAAGAATAAAGAAATTGCAAAAGATATTTTAAATAATATAACAAAATTTTTAAAAGAAAATTTAAAGTTAACTCTAAACTCAAAAACAAGAATTTTTAAAGATATACAGGGAGTTAATTTTTGTGGATATAAGATTAATGAAAAAAGACTAAAAATAAGGCATACAAGTAAATGTAGAATGAAAAGAAAGCTAAAAAGATATACAAAACAATTAAAGGAAGGAAAAATAACATTACCTGAAATACAAAGAAGTATAGCAGGTTGGCTAGGCTATGTTAAACATGCAGATTCTTATAATTTAAGAAAAAGTATGTTTTATATAGAGGGATAGACTTTAAAAAGGCATTCGTATCGTGTTATTCGCGGTGGCAATTACAACAATAATGGAAACAATTATCCTGTCGCCTATCGCAATTACAATAATCCTAATAACAACTATAACAACACTGGTTTTCGTGCCACGCTCTAATATTAAGTCAGATTATATATTTTATGGAATATATACAGTATAGGTATTAGATATTAAAGGAAGTCTATTCCTTCTTAAAAGTAATTTTAAGTAAATATGAATTATAAAAGTATATGTATTAGTAAATTGAAAAATTGAATATATGTATACTTTTCTATTTCCAATACAAATCACTTAATTTCTTCAATTCTATTTTAAAATCTTCTATTTGTTCATTAGTATAAGTATCTCTTAATTCTCTAGCTTTTTCAGACCATTCTTTGAATTGTTTTTCTTTTATTAATTTAACTACATCCTCTACATCTAATCTTCTTTCTTGTAGAGATAACCTTTTATCACATACATATTTTGTTTTAAATTTAGTATCTAAGAAAATTGCATGTGCTGGATTAGTATTAAGATAGTGAATGTCAAAAACTCTTTTTGCCTCATATAAATATATTCTTTCTTCTGTACTTAAATTTCTTACAATAGAGTTATTAGAATATTTGCTTATCAATTCTAATCGCTTTTTTAAATCAGTCTTTTTCCCCATAAAATTTTCTATTAATAAATCTCTTATAGTTTCAAAATATTTTATATATTCCTTATGTTTTTTAGTTGATACTTTTTCAATATTATCAGTAAATTCGTGAAGTATAAGTTCTATTGTATACGGATTTTCTTCTAAATCTTCATAAAATTCTTTAGCATAATATTTTGGATTCTCAATAAAAACGCCAATTTGAGATTTAAATAATAGGTCAGTTCTAAAAACTTTAAAATTATATGTTTTCACAATTATATCTATTAAGACTTGTGTATAAAAATGAGTATATGGAGAAAATTCTAAACACGCTCTAACTATTTGAAACATTTTAAAGAAACAATTCAATTTTTCATCCATAGTATCTGCTTCTTTAGCAGTACATACAAGTTCTATTAATTGTGTATAAATTGCCTTCAATTTATCAAAATCTTCATAACTCATTATTGCAAATTCATAAAGTTTATCTCCAATATTATATTCAAAATCATGAGTAGCACCGAAAAACTCTCCGATCATTTTTTATTACAATTTTATTATTCTTAAGTGTGAAATTAGTTATCATATCAATATTTCCTCCATTTTCAAAAATAGAATATAGCTATTTCAATTTTTAATTTATCTATAGGCTTGCCAAAATGTATTTACAACACTATTTTAGCATTTTATAATGATTTTATCAAGATAGAAAATGGCACGTGCAAATAATTATTTTCTATTATAGTACATTGAAAATTGAATAGCAAACTATAAGCACAGATAATGAAACTTTCGTCTGGCTAACGTGATGTAAAGGGACGATTCTCTAAAAAGAGGAATGAGGGCAAATCTCATATGGGTGTTTACCACTTGTAGTTTTTGAATTTATAAGATATAAGAAAGTGTATTGTATAAAGAAAGGAGAATTTGGAAATAATTACAACTAAAGGAGTGAGATTTATGCAAGAAGAAAAGATAGAAAAGAAAAAGTATAAAAAGAAAAATGATTTAAAAATAAATATTATATTTAATGAAAAAGGAGAAGCATTAGAGAGAATAATAGAAAGAGCATTTGGAAATTATTGTCTGAAGAAAAATTAAAGTAAAATAATGGTATTTAATGAGATAATATGGTATAATTAAAATCAAGAGTATCAATATTATCTCATTATCTTTAAATAGCATAAGAAGGAGGTAAAAGTGAGCTATACAATAATGAATAATATTGATTATAAAGTAGGCATATATATAAGGCTTTCAAGAGAAGACGAAGAAAAAGAAAAATATCAAGAAAGTGAAAGTATTGGAAACCAAAGAACTTTGATAATGCAATACATCAAAGAAAACAAACTAAACTTTATATCAGAATACGTTGATGATGGTGTAAGTGGTACAAGTTTTGATAGACCTGCATTTAATAGAATGATAGCAGATATTGAAGTAGGTAAAATCAATATGATCGTCACGAAGGACTTATCAAGACTAGGTAGAAATTATGTGCAATCAGGATTATACATTGAAACATATTTCCCAGAACATGAAGTAAGGTTTGTTGCAATATTAGACAATATAGATACGGCTTATGATACATCAAACAATGATATAGCACCATTTAAATCAATATTAAATGAAATGTATGCAAAAGATACATCAAAGAAAATAAATAGTGTATTACAATCAAAAAGAAATCTTGGAGAATATTTAGGAACAGCACCTTATGGATATAAAAAAGATCCAGAAAATAAATACCATTTAATAATAGATGAAGAAGCCGCAAATGTTGTAAAACTAATATATGATAAATATTTAGCAGGTTTCGGTACAATGCAAATAGCAGATTACTTAAGTAAAAAGAAAATTCCAATTCCATCAGATTATAACAAGAGAAAAAGAGGAACAAAGTCTCTAACTTATGGACTATGGCAACAATCTACAGTAAGATTCATTCTTTCAAATGAAATTTACACAGGAACAGTTATACAAGGAAAAAGAAAAAAGGTAAGTTTTAAATCTAAAAAGTTTATAGATTTACCAGAAGAAGACTGGATAAAAGTAGAGAATATGCATGAAGCGATTATAAGTAAAGAAGATTTTAAAAGAGCAAAAAAAGTAATTCAATCAACTAAAGGCTCAAGAGTAGTACAAAACGATTATTTATTTAAGGGATTACTTCATTGTTATGATTGCAAAGGATATATTGGAATAAGAAGTCCAGATAAAAACGGAAATATCTATGGGAGATGTCAAAGATATGGAAGGTTTGGAAAATTTGATGTATGTTCGCCACACAATTTTAATTATCAAGTTTTTGAACAACAAATGCTAGAAGTTTTAAGAGAAGTTTGCAAAAAATATACCAATACAAAAAAACTAGAAGAAATTGCAAAACAAACTAAAACAAAACAATGTAAAGAAGTTAATATAAAAAAGCAAATAGAATCTTTTAAACAAGCAATAAACAATGAAACTAGAAAGTTGGAAGTAATGTATGATGACAGACTGGCAGGAATTATCACACTTGATGAATATATGAAAAATGCAAATAGAATAAAAGAATTGATTAAAGGATATGAACAAAACATCAAAGAGCTTGAAGAAGAGATATCTTGCGAAAGTGATAAGACAAAAAATGATAATAGATTAGATAATTTGATAGAAGAATTTCTTAATATGGAGAAACCAACAAAAGAAATAATTAGAGAATTTATAGAAAAAATTGAAATTCATAGCGACAAGCAAGTTGATATTTATTTTAATTTTAAACCATTACAAGATTTAAATAATAATTTTATATGTGCTAGAAAAGAATATGAGAAAAAAGTAGGATAGAAAAAATGTCCACAACTGCAATACACACACGCTGCTTGTTGGGTAATTATTGCTCAAACAATGTTAGGATTTGGAGATAAGGCACTAGAATTATATAGAATGATAAATCCAATAGAACATTCAAGGACAAAAGACGCTTGTAACAAATACAAAGTAGAACCATATTCAATGCCAGCAGATATTTATGGGGCAAGTAATTTGGCAGGAAGAGGTGGTTGGACATTATATACAGGTTCAGCTAGTTGGTATTATGATGCAGGAATAGAATATATATTAGGACTAAAAATTGAAAATGGAGTAATGAAATTTGAACCATGTATTCCAAAGGATTGGAAAGAATATTTGATAAGATATAAATGGGGAAATAGTATATATAATATTAAAATAAAAAATCCTAATCAAAAGAATACTGGAGTGGAAAAAGTATTTTTGAATGGTAATGAAGTGGCAAATGGAATTAGATTAGATGGGAATAATAGGATTTTTAATATTGAGGTTATAATGTAGGTATTGAATTTTTTATGGTGATTTTCACAAATAATTTAATCTAAAATGAGACTAACTTTTAATGTATAAATATAATTAAAAGTTAGTCTCTATTTTTAATTGATGGTTGTATTAGTAGCTCCTGTTCCTACAACATCTTCTTGTAATGCTCTCCAAGTATTACACCCCACTATTCCATCAATAGCCAATCCTTTACTTCTTTGATATGCTTTTACTGCATTTTGTGTTGCAGGACCAAATATTCCATCTAATCCATTTGTACTATAACCTAAGGTATTTAAGTCATCTTGGGCTATTAATACATAATTACTTACACTTCCTCTTTTTAATTGGGGAAATCCTCCTGTACTACAGGCAGGCGAACCGAAATCTTTTGTCAAAATGTACCCAAGTAGGAGTTAAACTTATTGGTTCCACAAAAGTCCATACACCTGAATTGTTTGCACTATTCCAAAGTACACGTCTTCTATTACTACTTAAAGTTTGACCTACATCAAATGCTACACCTGCATAATGTTGACTTTGATTACCATGCCCACCTTCATATGGCCTTTTAAATGCAAATCCTACTGGTATTGGGCCTCCAAATATATATCTCTGACTATTCCAGCTTTGCATTGTTCTTTTTGTTGTCCATAAAATATTACTTTTGCTTGAACCTCTGAATTCTCGTACTCTTAATGTTCCATTTGTATTGTATGGCATAGGTTCTGCTTCGCCTCTATAATATGTTTCCATTCTATCTCTATCATTATTAAAAACTAATATTTTTGCCATAAAAAATAATACCTCCCATTATATCTTTTTACATAATATGCATTTCATATATTTTTGTTACAAAGGTCTTATGGTATATTGAATGCAAATTTTAATGGGAGATGTTATATTTAAAAATATCTTGTAAAAACTTGATAATAAAAATCAAAAGTTTTAATAAAAAATCAAAAAATATTTTTATTAAAACTTTAAGAGTGACAAAAATATTTAAATTAAGTATTTCATTTAATTTTTTTATATAGCTTTGCTACTTTTCTTATTATCATTTTGAAGTTTTATTAATTGATTAGTAAGAGCAGATACTATACTTTTATTATAGTCATTCAATTTCATATATGCTTCCAAAAATCTATCATCAACAAAATCATCAAAGTAAGAAGCATCTACACCAATTAAATCATCAAATAAAAAATCTGAACTAATATTTAAAGCTTTACAAAGATTAACAATAGTTGTTGCACTTCCAAATGCAATACCTCTTTCTAATTGACTAATATATCTTGTTGATAAAGAAAGTTCTTCAGCTAATTTTTCTTGAGTAAAATTAGTTTTTGCTCTTGCTAATTTAATTTTTTTACCAATATTTTTTCTTAAATATCTTTCATTACTATCCATAAAATTCCTCCTAATTTTATTTGTACTAAAAGTATAACAACAACTTTAATTAATGAAAATGAACTATTAATATGACAAAATGCGAAAGTAAAACTAACAATATTATCTTAGGGGATTAGTGTAGATAATAATATCAATTTTATGAATTAAAAATTATACTAAAGATTAAAAATACCATAATATAATAATTAATAAATAGAAAAACATTATAATAACTTACATGATAAGAAAAAGTTAATTTATCATGTATAGTTTGAAAATTAAAAAATAATTAAGCATAAATATTTTTATAGTTAAACCATGAAAAAAGAAGGAAGAGAAATTTTTATTAATATAGTTTTTATATAAAATAAAAATAAATAATAAAATATTTAAAAAAATTTGAAAAAAGGCTTGAAAAATATATAAAGATATATTACAATGAAAATGAAGTGGAGAGAAGTGGCACAAAGTGGTAGATTGTGAAAAGGGGTGAAAATCAATTGCTAATAGGTGAATATGAGCATTCTCTTGATGTTAAAGGAAGGTTAATAATGCCTGCTAAACTAAGACAAGATATGGGAGAAAGATTCATCGTAACAAAAGGGTTAGATGGATGTTTGTTTGCGTTTTCACAAGAAGAGTGGTTGAATTTTGAAACAAAATTAAAAGCATTACCTCTATCAGACAGAAATGCTAGAAACTTTGTAAGATTTTTCTTGTCAGGTGCAACAGAATGTGAATTGGACAAGCAAGGAAGATTTTTAATTCCTAGTAATTTACGCGTTGCAGCAAATTTAGAAAAAGAAGCAGTAATAATCGGAGTAGGAACAAGACTAGAAATATGGAATAAAGAGATATGGCTAAAATGTGATGAAAATATTTCCGCAGATGAAATTGCGGCAAATATGACAATGTTAGGTATATAACTTTTACAAGTTTATATAAAAAGCAAAAGATAAAAATACAAAAGAAATAAGTACAAAAGATATTTAAAGCACAAAAGAAAAATGACGAAAGACAAGCTTACAAAAGATTTTAATTACGAAAGATAAAAAAACAAAAGATTAATAGTTAAGCATACAAAAGATAAAATTCGAAGTACAAAAGTCATTTTAGTAAAAAACAAATGATTATAAAACAAAAGAGTATAGTAAATGAAACCCAAAAGAAAAAACATATAAAAAAGGCAACTGGTAGTTTCTTTAATTACCAGTTGTTTTTTATTGAATAAATTAACTAACCAATATAGATAAGAGGTGTGATTTTGGATTTTCAACATAAACCAGTAATGCTAAATGAATGTATAGAAGGATTAAATATAAAACCAGAAGGTATTTACATAGATGGAACTTTAGGAGGGGCAGGACATAGTAAAGAGATACTAAAAAAGCTTTCAGATAAAGGACTATTAATCGGTATAGATAGAGACCAAGAGGCATTAAATGTAGCAAAAGAGAATTTGAAAGAATTTGCAAATGTAAAATATATACATGATAATCATGATAATATAAAAGAAATTTTAGAAGATTTAGGAATTGGAAAAGTAGATGGAATATTGTTAGATTTAGGAGTATCATCATATCAATTAGATGAAAGAAATAGAGGTTTTAGCTATTTAGGTGAAAACGAGTTAGATATGAGAATGGATAAGACACAAGAATTAACAGCAAAAACAGTAGTAAATACATATACTGAAAAAGAATTAGCCAATATTATCTATGAATATGGAGAAGAAAGGTTTTCAAGACAAATAGCTAAAAATATATGTATATATAGAAAAACTAAAACAATAAATACTACAAAACAATTAGTAGAAATAATTGAAAACTCAATACCAAAATCAAAACAAAATGATGGTCATCCAGCAAAAAGGACATTTCAAGCAATAAGAATAGAAGTTAATGATGAAATTAAGCCATTATATAAAACAGTACAAAATTGTATTGATGTGTTAAAAGAAAAAGGAAGATTATGTATAATAACATTTCATTCACTAGAAGATAGAGCAGTAAAAAATGCTTACATAGAAGCCACAGGAAAATGCACATGTCCAAGTGATTTGCCATATTGTGTATGTGGTGCTAAAAAATATGGGACAATTATAAACAAAAAACCAATAATAGCATCAGAAAAAGAACAAAATGAGAATAGTAGGTCGAAAAGTGCAAAACTTAGGATATTTGAGAAAATATAAAATTAATTAACGAATGGGAGGTGAAATAACTTATGGCAGCAACGAGATATCAGTATGAAACGAGTCCAAGGAAATTAGAGCCAAATTATCAAGAACCAAAAAATAAAAGAGAAAAAATACATGTTGTAAAAGATGTTCCAAGACAAGAAGTAAAAATATCAAAAGCTCAAAAGAAAAAACATAGAAAAGTTACTTTAGTTGTATTATTAGCTTTTGCTTTATTGTTGACCATAAGTTATAGAAACGCCCAAATAAATGAACAATTTACTGAAATGCAAAATTTAAAAACAGAATTATCAAATTTACAAAAAGAAAATGAACAATTAGAAGTTTCAATAGAAAATAGTCTTAACCTATATAATATAGAAAAAATAGCAAAAGAAAAATTAGGGATGCAAAAATTAACTAATAAACAAATTGAGTATATTGCACTTCCAAAAAAAGATTATACAGAATCAGCAAGTGAGAAAATAAAAAAAGAAGATGAGAATAAAAATTGGTTTGAACAATTTGTTGATAAAGTTTTTAACAGATAAAAGAGAAGATTTCAGGGCTGAGATTTCGGAGTTGGAGACAAATGATTTCGGGGTCGGAGACAAAAATCATCCTTTTGATGATTTTTGTCTCCGACCCCGAAATCATTTGTCTCCAACTCCGAAATCTCGAAATTAGCTTGAAAATGTATCTTGTGCATAAATTAAAAACACTTTTAATAAACATTATTAGAGGTGTTTTTTATGTTTGAAACAAAACTTTCTAATAAGAAAAAAATGAGAACAATTTTATTTGTAGCATTTATAATAATTGTAGCCTTAATAATAAGACTTGCAATAATACAATTAGCACAAGGTGGAGAATTATCAAAAATGGCATATGAACAACAGACAATGGATAGAAATATAAATCCTAAAAGAGGTACAATTTATGATGCGACAGGTAAGTACAAATTAGCTGTAAGCAGTACAGTAGAAACTGTAACAGTAAATCCTGGAAATATAAGTAGTGAAAATAAAGAAAAAGTAGCAAGGGAATTATCAGAGTTATTTGAACTAGATTATGAAAAAACTTTAAAAAAAGTAAAAAAACGAAGCTCAATAGAAACAATAGCAAAAAAAGTTGATAAAGAAAAAACAGATGAATTAAGAAAATGGATGGAAGAAAATAATATAACAACAGGAATAAATATTGATGAAGATACCAAAAGGTATTATCCATATAACAATTTAGCATCTCAGGTAATAGGTTTTTGTGGAAGTGATAATCAAGGATTAGACGGAATAGAAGCTAAATATGATAAAGAATTACAAGGAAAAAAAGGAGCAATTCAAAAACATACAGATGCAAAAGGAGGAGAAATAGGAACAGAGGGAGAAAAATATGTTTCTGCTATTGATGGAAATGATTTAGTATTAACAATAGATTTAACAATTCAATCAATAGTTGAAAAATATTTAAAAGAGGCATGTATAGACAATAAGTGCACAGATGGTGGAAATATAGTTGTAATGAATCCTCAAAATGGAGATATATTAGCAATGGCGACATATCCAAATTATAATCTTAATGAACCATATGAAGCATATACAGATGAATTAAAAGAAGTATGGGAAACAATGGAACAAGGAGAAAAAACAAAGAATTTACAAGCAGTATGGAGAAATAGAGCTATTGCAGATACGTATGAACCGGGTTCTGTATTTAAATTAATAACTTCATCAGCAGCATTAGAAGAAGGAATAACTCAAACAGATAAAGAAGGAGAATTTAATTGTAATGGAGGAATTGAGATAGCAGGAGTTAGAATAAAATGTTGGAGATATTATAGACCTCATGGCTCAGAAAGTTTAAGAAAAGCATTAATGAATTCATGTAATCCTGTATTTATAGGATTAGGACAAAAAATAGGTGTTCAAAAATATTATTCATATTTAAGAAAGTTTAACTTATTAAATCCAACAGGAATAGATTTACCAGGAGAAGCAACAAGTATATTTTTAGCAGAAAATAAAGTTGGACCAGTAGAACTTGCAACTATAAGTTTTGGGCAAAGATTTGAAATAACTCCAATCCAATTAGCAACAGCAATATCATCAATTTCAAATGGAGGAATAAAAGTAAAACCAAGAGTAGTGAAGCAAGTTATAAATAGTGAAACTAAAGAAATACGAGATATTCCAGTAGAAAAAACAGATAGAGTAATATCAGAAAAAACTTCAAAAGATGTGCTTAGTATGATGGAAAGTGTAGTATCAGAAGGAACTGGTAAGAATGCAAAAGTTGCAGGATATAGAATAGGAGGGAAAACAGGAACATCAGAAGATGGAGTAAATACTAATAAATATGTAACATCATTTTGTGGAGTAGCTCCAATAGATAATCCTCAGGCAGTTGTTTTAGTTACTTTATATAATCCGACAGGAGAGGGTGGACACCAAGGAGGAGGTGTCGCAGCACCAGTAGGAGGCCAAATATTTAGTGAAATATTACCATATTTAGAAGTAAGCCAAGGCAATGAAGATGAAGTTGAAAAGATAGAACAAGTACAGACACCAGATATTTTAGGAAAAACAATTAAAGAAGCAGAAAAAATATTGAAAGAAAATGGGTTAGAAATTTCAATAAAAAATAATGAAGAAGATGTAGATAAGGAAAATACTATAATAAAAAATCAAACACCTAAGGCGGGAATTATTGTAAATCAGGGAAATAATATATATGTAGAATATTAAAAAAATATAAATTGAAATGCTAAATACAATTATGAGAAGTGAAAAGCAAGAAATTATGCTAATTGTAATATTAAAAAAACTAAAAAAAACCCTATACAAATAAATAAAATAGTTATATAATGTAAACGATAAAAAGCAAAAATTTGCTCTTTATGAATATTAGTAACCGAAAGGATTGAAAAAAATGGAATTAAAAAGAATATTAGTAGGATTAGAAAATTTAAAAGTAAAAGGAAATTTAGATACAGAAATAAAAGGAATAGCAAAAAGCTCAAATGAAGTAAAAGAAGGATACTTATTTGTAGCTATAAAAGGATTTACAGTAGATGGACATAATTTTATAGAAGATGCCATAAAAAATGGAGCAACAGCTGTAATGGTAGAAGAAGGCTCTGACTTAAAGAGTATAAAATTTAAAGAAGATACAATAATTATTATGGCAAAAAGTACAAGAGAAGGATTAGCGATAGTTTCAAGTAATTTTTATAACAATCCATCAACAAAATTCAAGTTAATAGGAGTAACAGGTACAAAAGGAAAAACAACAACAACATATATGATAAAAGAAATACTAGAAAAAGCAGGACAAAAGGTAGGATTAATAGGAACAATTGCAACATATATAAATGGTAAGAAAATAAAAGATAGTGAAAGAACAACACCAGAAAGTTTAGAATTACAACAATTATTTGCACAAATGGTAAAAGAAGGTGTAGAAACAGTTGTAATGGAAGTTTCTTCACAAAGTTTAAAATTAAATAGAGTAGCAGGATGTAATTTTGATATAGTAATATTTACTAATTTTTCAGAAGACCATATAAGTCCAAAGGAACATCCTGATATGGAAGATTATTTCAATTCAAAATTAAAATTATTTGAAATGTGTAAAACAGGAATTGTTAATACAGATGATTTACATGGAGCAAAAATACCAAGACTATTTCCAGAAAGTAATATAACTACATATGGAATAGATAATTTTGCAAATGTACTTGCTAAAGATATAACAATAACTAACTCATATGTTGATTTTAAAGTAAAAATAAAAGATAGAAATGAAAGAGTAAAAACAGGAATACCTGGAAGATTTAGTGTATATAATTCATTAGCAGCAATTTGTGTTGCACAAAAATTTGGTATTGATCCTGAAGTAGTTAAACAAGCATTATTAGAAGTTAGAGTACCAGGAAGATCAGAAATGGTAGATAATAAACTAGAATTACCAATAATGATAGACTATGCACATTCACCAGAAAGCTTACAAAATATTTTATATGCAACAAAAAGTTATACAAGAGGAAGAGTAATATCAGTATTTGGATGTGGTGGAGATAGGGATTCAAGTAAAAGACCAATAATGGGAGAAATTTCAGGAAAAGTAGCAGACTATACTATAATTACATCAGATAATCCAAGAACAGAGAAACCAGAAGATATTATAAAAGCAATAGAAGAAGGAATATCAAAAACTAAAGGAAAATATGAAGTTGTAGTAGATAGAACAGAAGCAATAGAAAAAGCTATAAAAATGGCAAATAAAAGAGACATAATAATATTAGCAGGAAAAGGACATGAAACATATCAAGAAATTAATAATGAAAAAAATCATTTTGACGAAAGAGAAATTGTAAAAGAAATAATTGAAAAAATACAAAAATCAAACGAAAAAAATAAATAAAATACATAAGACATAAGGAAAGGTTGGATTAAGGTGAATTTTGAAACAGAGATATTAATTATATCGTTTGTAATAGCAATAATTTTAGGATTAATAATAATACCAATATTAAAAAAATTGAAAGTAGGGCAAATTGAAAGAGATGATGGTCCAAAATCACATTTAAAAAAACAAGGAACACCAACAATGGGTGGAATTATAATGATGATAACAATGATATTATCAGTAACAGGTACATATGTATTTTTTTCAGTAACAGGAAGGCTTGATATAGCAAATAAAATATTGCCAATGTTAATTTTAACATTAGGATTTGGAGTTATTGGATTTATTGATGATTTTAAGAAATTAGTTTTAAAAAATACAGATGGTTTAAAACCAAAATATAAAATGTTAGGATTACTAATAATATCAGTTGCCTTTGTAATATATTTAATACAAGGAGCACACTTAGGAACAGAAACTTATATACCTTTTGTAAAAACATATATAGAAATTCCACTTATTTTATATATACCATTTGCAATAATAGTAATACTTGCAACAACAAATGCAATAAACTTAACAGATGGAATAGATGGATTATCATCTAGCGTTTCAGCAATAATTGTAACAACCTTAGTTATAATTGGAATTTCAGTAGGATTACCAGAGGGAGCAATATTTGGAAGTATAATAATAGGAGCAATATTAGGATTTTTAGTATTTAATCTTCATCCTGCAAAAGTATTTATGGGAGATACAGGTTCTTTATTATTAGGAGGAGTTATATCAGCATTAGCATTATATATGAAAATGCCATTAATATTATTAATAATAGCATTAGTACCAGTTCTAGAAACTTTATCTGTAATATTGCAAGTAATATACTATAAGAAAACAGGAAAAAGATTATTCAAAATGGCACCATTACACCATCATTTTGAATTATCAGGATGGAAAGAAAATAAAGTTGTAATAATATTTAGTACAGTAACACTTTTATTATGTATAATAGGATTACAAGCAATATAGCTTACAAAAGACTTTAAAAAGGGAGGTTCATATGACCAAAAAGAAAACAAATAAATTTTCAAGTTTTTTGAATAATCCCGTAGATTTTACTTTAGTTGTAGTAATATTGTTATTACTGTCACTAGGTTTGGTAATGGTATTATCTGCAAGTTCTCCATCAGCACTATCAGATGGAAATAGTTATTCGTATTTCATTAAACAAGCGATATTTGCTGTTGCAGGATTAGGAATGATGGTAATTATTTCTAAAATTGATTATAGATTTTACAAGAAATATTATATATTAGCATATGCAGTATCTATATTATTACTAATTGCAGTTTTAGCAATAGGGAAAAATGTAAATGGTGCAACTAGGTGGATATATATAGGTACAGATGCATTATCAGTGCAACCATCTGAAATTGTAAAATTTTTAATGATAATATTTTATGCAGCAATGTTAACTAAAAATAGGGATAGACTAGAAAAATACGGCAAAGGTTTTTGGTTTCATTTTGCATTAGTTTTACCAATAATAGGATTATTAATAGCAGAGCCACATCTTAGTGCATCTATTGTAATAATAGGAATTATTTCAATCATGATGATAGTAGCAGGTTGTAAATTTTGGCATTTCTTGGTAACAGGAGTAGTAGCTGGTATTCCAGTACTAACATTATTGATAGTTAAAGCACCATATAGACTACAAAGGGTAACAACATTTTTGGACCCATGGAAAGATATGAGAGGAGATGGCTGGCAAGTTATTCAAAGTTTGTATGCTATTGGCTCAGGAGGGTTATTTGGAGCTGGACTTGGTGAAAGTAAACAAAAATATCTATATATTCCAGAGCCACATAATGATTTTATCTTTTCAATATTAGCTGAAGAACTAGGATTTATAGGTTGTGTAGCAGTATTAATACTATTTGGAGTATTTATTTGGAGAGGTGTGTTAATAGCAATGAAAGCTCCAGATATGTTTGGAAGTTTAGTTGCAATAGGAATAACAGCACAAGTTGCAATACAAGTAATAATAAACATAGCAGTTGTTACATCATCAATGCCAGCAACAGGAATGCCATTGCCATTCTTTAGTTATGGTGGTTCAGCATTGTTTATATTACTCTGTGAAATGGGAGTTCTCTTAAACATTTCGAAGGCTGGAGCCAAAAGAGAGTAAAGTAAAGGAATTACTTTTACATAATAAGAAAAAGTGATGACTAAAAATATCAATAATAGTTACTGGTATAGTTTTGTTACTTTTCTATAAAATTTGAAAATAAATATAAGAAATGATAAAATAGGAGGGATTAATGAATACTTATGAATTTTGAAATCGTAATTAAAGTATTCGTTAATTCTTCTTTAGTTTATAGACATGAAATTAAGTGAAATAAAAGAATTTTAAAAAGATTTGTTGAAATATGAAAAGGATATCAAATTTGTGAAATTTGTAGTTTTATATTGAAAAATTTTAATTTATAAAAAAGTAAAGGATAAATAGTATATATAAAATATAAAATATAAATTGATAAAATGAAATCTATAAACTCATAAATTTAAAAGAAAGGAAAGATTGGAAAAATGAGAGTAATTATAGCAGCAGCAGGAACAGCTGGACATATTAATCCCGGATTAGCTATTGCTAATAAAATAAAAGAAGAACAAAAAGATTCTAAAATTATTTTTATAGGTACTACTCGTGGACTAGAAAATGATTTAGTACCAAGAGCAGGATATGAATTAAAAACTATTGATGCATATGGATTAAGCAAAAAAATATCAATAGAAAATATAAAAAAAATGTATAAAACATTTAAGGGATATGGAGAAGCAAAGAAAATTATAAAAGAATTTAAACCAGATATTGTAATAGGAACAGGTGGATACATATGTGGAGCAACAATTGCTTCAGCACATAGTTTAAAAATTCCAACATTATTACATGAAAGTAATGCATTTCCAGGAAAAGCAGTAAAAATGTTATCTAAAAAAGCAGATACAATTTTAGTATCTTTTGAAGATGCAATAGATAGAATAAAAAAAGCTAAAAATGTTGTATATACAGGAACACCAGTAAAGATAAAAAAGAAAAATTATAGTAAAGAAGAAAAAAGCAGAATCATAACTGATATAGGATTAAAAGAAGATAAGCCAATTGTGTTAGTATTTGGTGGAAGTCAAGGTGCTAAACGAATAAATGAGGCAATTGAAGATATAATAAAAAATAAAAAGAATAAAGAATATCAAATGATATGGGCAACAGGACCTAAACAATATGATATAATAAAAGAAAATTTAGAGGATAACAAAATAAATATAAATGCTATAAAAGACATAAAAGTAGTGCCATATATATATAATATGGAAGAAATTATGAATGTAGTAGATGTAATAGTAGCAAGAAGTGGAGCAATGACAATAACAGAAATTTCAAATTTAGGAAAGCCATCTATATTAGTACCTCTGCCAAATGTAAGTCATGACCATCAACTATATAATGCAAAAGTTTTAGAAAAAATTGGTGCAACTAAAATAATATTAGATAATGAAATGAAAGGTGATATATTAAATAAAACGATAGAAGAAATTGTCTTGGATGAAAATAAATGTGGACAAATGGCTAAAAATGCATTAAAAATTTCGACTACTAATGTGGAAGATAGAATATATAATGAAATTATAAAAACAATAGGGAATAAAAAATAAAATTCAAAAAAGTCATAATTATCATCCAGTTCCAGCTACTCTACAATAAAAATCATTGTTCTGTAACTAAAAAATAAAAATTAAAAATAGGAAGGAAAGAAATGTTAAAAACAATACAATTTAAAATAATATTAATATTTTTCTTAATAGG
>CATYUF010000029.1 GCA_958413095.1 uncultured Clostridium sp. | reverse complement strand
TAATTTTGTGATTTTATTACAAAAAGTGCGACACTTATTATTGCAATTTATAAAATTTAAAAAAATTTTTAAAAAGTATTGACAAAAAAATATATAAAAGCTATAATAGTAATTGTCGTTAGGAACTACCAGAAATATTAAATGCAGATGTGGCGGAACTGGTAGACGCACAGGACTTAAAATCCTGCGGTTGAATAAACCGTGCCGGTTCGATTCCGGCCATCTGCACCATAAAAACCTCAAGCATTTCATAAAATTAGCTTGAGGTTTTTATTTATG
The DNA here is from genome assembly GCA_958413095.1 of uncultured Clostridium sp. Taxonomy (GTDB): domain Bacteria; phylum Bacillota; class Clostridia; order TANB77; family CAG-508; genus CAG-269. The sequence goes on along the minus strand of CATYUF010000029.1, from coordinate 22,044 downwards.
AAAACTTTTTAATTAATCCATTATTATCTCAATAAATTAAACCATTTAGAATAAATATTCTTAGCCATTGATACAATATTAATTTTCTCTACATCTTCTTGTGCTATTAAATTAGTCTTTGATATAACCTCTCCATCTAGCGAAAAACTTACTTCTCCTAATTTATCACCTTTTTTTATTGGTGCACTTATATTTTCATTTATACTTATTAATTGTTCTACATCTTTCTCCTTTCCCTTTTCTAATATCACACCAGATGACTCTTCTAATATTGCTGGAATTGTAGACTTAACACCTTTATTTATATTTACAGTGCTAATAAGAGTTCCCTTTTTCCCAAATTCTTTATATGAAAAGTTTTTAAATCCATAATCCAATAATTTCTGAGCTTCTTCAAATCTTATTTTTGTTGTTGGAGCTTTCATTACAACAGCTATTAATGATAGTCCCTCTCTAGTTGCACTTGCTGATAGATTATATAATGCTAATGATGTTGAACCTGTTTTTAATCCTGTTGCTCCTTTATAGTTTTTTATTAATTTATTTGTATTGGAAAGTTGTGTTTTGCCATCTCTTAAAGTTTCCATCCACATTGTTGTATATTTTGTTATATTTGGATGCTTTGTTAATAGTTCTCTTGACATTAATGCTATATCGTAACTTGAACTTACATGACCATCTTCATCAAGTCCGTGACAATTTTTGAATGTTGTATCACTCATTCCTAATTGTTTTGCTTTGTCATTCATCATTTGAACAAATGCCTCTTCACTTCCTGCAAGATATTCCCCCATTGCTACTACACAGTCATTTGCTGAATTTAGGCATATCGCTTTTAACATTTCATCTACAGTTAATGTTTCTTTTGGGTCTAACCATATTTGTGAACCTCCCATTGAAGATGCATTTTGACTACATGGTACTTCATCTGTTAATGCGATTTTTCTACTGTCTAATGCTTCCATTATAAGTAACATACTCATTACTTTTGTCACTGATGCTGGCCTTAGCTGTTTATGTATATTATGTGCATATAAAACCTGACCTGTTGTTTGTTCTATTAAGATTGCTGATTCGCTCTCTAAATTAAGTGAATTTTTATGAGCTTTTGATTTTTTATCATTGTTCTCACCTTTTGCTTTTTCATTATTATTTTTGTCTTTATTTTCATCTTTTGATTTTTCATTACTTTCTTTGTCTTTATTTTCTTCTTCTAGGTTTTTGCTGTTATTTTTATCTTCTTTATTTTCAACCTTTGTAGTATTGTTTCCTTCATTTGAAATATCTTGTGATGTTGTTTCTAGAGCTTCTGCATTCCCCTTATTCCAAATATATATATCGTCAGTACTATAACCTATACTTTTAACTGAGCACATGGTAACTAAGCAAAGAAAACTTATTATACATATATTTATTTTCTTCATTTTACTATCCTTCCTCTCCTTTAATCTTAAAATCTAAATAAATAATTTAAAATTTTATTATTCATTCTTGATTTTATCTTTTTATGAATTATTATAAATATATGTATAGGCTTAATTTTTAGAACAAAGTGATTATATTCATAGATTACGGTCTTTTATTTATTAAATAGGAAATAATATGAGATTTTAATTTTGTAACATAAATTATAAATAAACTTGATATTAAATTTATTTTCAGAATAAAATCAATTTTATTATTTAATAGCAATACAACAAAAAAACTGCACTAGAATATAAAAATATATTTTCATATTCTAGCGCAGTATCATTTTCTTCATCAATTTCCTATTATTCTTTTTCAGTTTTTATCTCTAAGTTATTTCCATCAGAAATAATTTTAATATTTCCATTTTTATCTGTTCTATATATTTTACTTCCTATTTTTTCTATTCTATCAATTATAGGCTGTTTTGGTAATTTATATGTATTTCCCTCTCCTACCATTATTATTGAATATTTTGGATTTACTTGTTCCAAAAATTCTTTTGAGCTACTTGTATCTGAGCCATGGTGTCCTACTTTTAATACATCTGTTTTAGGCCAAGTAATAGTTTTTTCATTTTGCTTTTCTGCATCTCCCATAAATAAGAAACTATTATTTCCAAATTCTACTCTTAAAGTTAATGATGATAAATTTATATTATCATCGTCAATTATTGGTTCTGTCATGAACTCGCATTTTGCTTGTCCTAAATCTATAATCTCTCCTTTTTTTGGTTGTGTTATTGTTAAATTTTTGTTTTTTATTGCATTTAACACATCTTTAAAAGTTTTTGTAGTTGTTTCTCTTTTTGGCATATATATTTTTCCTATCTCAAAATTATTTATTACATCATCCAAACCTCCTATATGGTCCTCATGTGGATGTGTTCCTATCAAATAATCAATTTTTGATATTCCCTCTTCTTTTAAAAAACTTACTACATTTTTTCCCTGTTCATTAGTTCCTGCATCAATTAACATTGTTTTATCTTTATTTCTTAATAAAATACTATCTGCTTGTCCTACATCAATATAGTCAACTACCAATTTATCTTCAGCTATAAAGTTCTCTTTTGTTTGAGTTTCATCTGACTTATTTTGTGTATCTGATGCTATGACATTTTGCTTTTCTACATTATTTATATTGAAAATATCTTTTATTGTTTCTTCTTTTACTCCTATTGCTAGTAGTATTAATATTACTATTATAGATATTAAACTTAAAATTACTTTTTTTCTATTTTTCATTTTCTTCATCTTTTGCCCCTCACAAATTTACTATTCCCATAAATCATTCATTTCTTGTTTTATGCTTTCTTGTTCTTGCTTTGTCAATTCTTCATCGTAAATATATTTTCCATTTATGCATTTTACTATACTTCCTTCTTTTACTTCATTAGGAAGTTTAGATTTTTCTATCTCTTTCTTTTCTCCTGTAATTCTATTTTCTAATATTGCTATATCATCTTCAAATCTATCTATTGAGAATTCTTCTATTGCATTTAGTTTTTGTGCTAGTTCTAATTCATTTTCACTCACTATATCACCACCTATGAATTTACTTAAATTAATGTTTTCTTTAACATTTTCTATTGTTTTACTTATTTCATTTAAAATATCAAAATTCATATTTATTTTTCATTCCTTATTAACATATTTAGGTTTTTACAAGGTTACCTATAAACCTTGATGGTTCATAATTTTACTTTTAAATTATTCTACTTCTCCTTTATTTAATATATAATAATTGAAATAAGTAAATAAAAAAAATTATATAAATAGTTTAGTCTATTTATATAATTTTTTTTATGAATTGTCAATTATTTTAATCCTTTTAATTTTCAGTATTTTTTCTGAAACAGTTATGTATATAAATTTGCTATTTCTGAAAATAAATATCTCCACTTTTATATATTTTTAAACTATTTCTAAAAGAAATAATTTATGAAATATATAAAAACTTTATCTTTTATACTTTTTAATTGTTTTTAATATATTAGTTATTCTTATCTTTATAAATTTTTATCATATCTTTAAAAGACATTTTTGTACCATAATTTAATATAGCATTTGAGTATATTTTTATTGCAACTTTTGCAACAATTAAAATTGTTATTAGCAGTATTACTATTGAAATTAAAACATCTGTTGTATTTGCTAATCCCATCATTATTCTAAATGGCATACAAAATGGTGATGATATTGGTAACATTGATGCTAATACATTTAAATCACTAGTTGGATTCATCATTGTAAAATATGATAAGTAAAATCCTATTACTGCAATTAAGGCTACTGGTGTATTGGCTGATTGTATATCTTCTGGTTTACTTACTGTTGAACCTGTTAATGCATATAATAATGCATATGCGAAATATCCTAGGATAAAGTAAATTATAGTTACAATTCCTAAATATGGTGTTATTTTTGAAACATCTAATACAGAATTTACTAAATTTTCATCTAAGCACATTTTTGCTGATATTATTGCTGTTCCTACTATTAAACATACTTGTAGTAATCCCACGAGCCCTATTCCTATTGTTTTTCCTAACACTATTGTTCTTGGTGATGTGGATGTTACTAATGTTTCCATTATTTTTGATGTTTTTTCTGTTGTTATTGAACTTGACACTTGATATGCACAAAAATAAATTGCATAAAATAAAACTAGCGACATTAACATCATTGCAAAAACATTTCCACTAACTTTTTGTTCTTCTGTCTGTTCTACACTAAATTCAAAACTTGGAGTTATGCCTTTTACTTGTTCCTCAGTTAATCCTAATTTTGATATTTGCAAATTAGAGTATATTGAGTTGATTGCATTTTCTAAAGTAGTTGGCATTTTTTGCAACATAGTTGCATCTTCTACTATATATCTTATTTTATAATTTTGTTGTTCTTTTTCTATAATTATAGCTTCATCTATTTCTTTATTCTCTATTTTCTCTTTTATTTTTTCAAAACTAATATTTTCATTTGTTGTATTAGCTTCATACCCTAATTCCATATTATTTAATGAATTTAAAGTTCCTTCAAATATATTTTCAGTGTCTATTATTAAAAGTTTATCTTTTTTTGTATCTTCTGAATCTCCTTTAAAAGCATTTATTATATTTGGTACATTAAAACCTATTACTATTAGTATTAAAATTATAATAGTAGAAACTATAAATGACTTTCTTTTTACCATTTCTTTCATAGTAAATTCTATTACTGTTTTCAAATCTTTCATATTATCCCCCTACCTTTTCTATAAAAATATCATTTAATGTTGGTTTTTTTATTTCAAATTTATTAATAACTACATGATTATTAACTAATTTTTCTAATAACTTATGAGCATCTTCTTCTGATTTTATTTTTATAGAATAGTCATTGTTTTTTGAAAACTCTGTATTCATATTAAATTCATTTATAAATTCATCTATATTTTTATCTGTTGAAATCTCTAGCCTGTTTGCTTTATATCCCTCTTTTATTTCTTTTAAATTTCCTTTTAATACAGTTTTCCCTTTATTTAAAATTAATATATCACTACAAAATTCCTCAATAGAAACCATTTGATGACTTGACATTATGATATATTTTCCTTCTGAAACTAGGTCTATTATTACATTTTTTAAAATTTCTGTATTTACAGGGTCTAATCCACTAAAGGGTTCATCTAATACAATAAGTTCTGGATTATGTATTATTGCAGTCATAAATTGTATTTTTTGTTGATTTCCTTTTGATAGTTTTTCAGCATTCATTAGCAAATATTCTTCTACTTTTAAAACTTTTGCCCATTTATTAATTGCTGCATCTGCTTCTTTCTGGTTCATACCTTTTAATTTAGCAAAATATATTAGTTGGTCATATATCTTAGTTTTTGGGTATACACCTCTTTCTTCTGGTAAATATCCAAAATTAACACTCTTTCTTTCGACTTTTTTACCATTCCATGTAATTTCTCCACTATCTTTTTTTATAATACCTAAAAGCATTCTTATTGTTGTTGTTTTACCAGCTCCATTAGTTCCAAGTAACCCAAAAACTCCTGGTTTGTTGACTTCGAAAGAAATATTATCAACAGCTTGTTTTCCAACAAACTTTTTTGAAACATTTTCTAATTTTAGTCCCATAAATATTCCCCCTTTTTTTCTGAACTCTTGATTAGTTTTAACTTTTCTAATTATCTTCTTTTCATTTTTATTTGTCAATATTTTTATGACATTTTTCAAATTCTTTGCTATATTTCTGTCTATTTCCTTTATTTTTTATATTTTTTTCCTTTTTTAAATATTTTTTCAAAAAACTTTCTTTTTTTCACTATTGGAGGCTTTTCTTCTTTAGCTTTTTCAATTTTAACTATTTTTAAATTATTTATTATTTCATTAAATCTTTTAAGACTAATTGATACCGTTATAAAATCTAAATTTCCTGCTCTTTCTCTTAATCTATAATACATTTCTATGGTATACAAAAAAAATACAAAGAACAATTGAAATAATTATTCTTTGTATCTTTTTAACTGTGTTAATATATAATCATCATGTGTTAGCAGATTTTCATCAAATGTCGTTGCTAAATCTTTATTAAGTGGTTTTGGTAGTTCTAAACTATTAAATATACAATTACTACACAAGTTATTTTTCAAATTTCCTGAAATATGTTGCTTTCTTAAATCCGTTATAATATCTGAATACCATGCTTCTTTCAAAGACATCTTATTAAGATCAGCATATGCTAAATAGTTTTGAAAGTCAGTACAACAGGCTGTAATATATCCTTCTAAGGTAATACAAATTGTATTAAATGGATAAAAACATGGCAATTCTCTTTTTCCTTGTATTTTATCATCTTCATTTTTGTTTTTTAATTTTTTTGTAACCTCTGGTACTAATCCTGACTGATTTCTAACATTTGTTATTAAAACTTTATCACTATAATCTTTAAAATTATTTTCTATTGTTTTTATATCATATTCTGTATATTTCGTTGATATATATGATACATATACTTTTAAATTAATATTATTTTTTTGTTTCCATTCCCATACTTCCTTTAAATTATTTAGTACCATATTATACATATTTTTACCATGTATTAATTCATAATCTTTTTCATTAATTGCATTAATAGAAAATTTTATACTATTTAGCCCTTTTTGTACTAATTTTTTTATTCTATTAATATTTGCTAATATTCCATTAGTAGTTATATATATATATTCATATCCTATTTTTTTAGCAATATTTATATAATTTTCTAACTCTAAATTCATTAAAGGTTCTCCTGTAGTATAAAAACCTATCTCTCTTACACCTAATTCAAATGCTTCATTTAAAATTCTATTTAAAAAACTTGAAGATATTTTATTTCTTTTTCGAGTCATTTTTCTATTAGCACAAAATATACATGAAAGATTACATGTATTTGAACATTCTACTAACATATTTTTAGGTATATTCGGATATATATCTTTATTTTCATTCTTAGTTATTTTCTTTATTCTTTCTTCTATATTTTTACTCATATTCCCCTCTTATTATTTCTTTATATTTCCTTTTTATTATTGGTATATAATTTTCTAATCCAACATCTTCAAACCATTTTAAAGAATAATCAGGATGTCTTTCAATAGTTCTTTCTTCAAATTTTACAGGAATTTGTTTTATATTAAAAAAAATTGAACATGACAATCTATGTGTTCCATCAAACAGCTTAAAATCTTCATTTATAATAATAGGATATTTTTCTATAAATTTGTTTGTTTCAAAACTTTTTATAATTTGTTTAAATCTTTCTTCATTATTTGCTCTATATTGTGGTATGTTTGGATTTGCTTCAACTCTAATTTTTTGCATTTTATTATATAATTTAAATCCAAAATCATTTTTTCCATAATAATTTTCTATGGCTAATATCCTAATCATTATATCTGCTATATTCATATTTTCTCCCATAGAATGTTTTAAAAACCACTTTGTATTGAAATATATTTTAGCTTCTGGAATATTAGATAATTCAATTATTTTTTTATTTTCGATTTTCATCTTTTTATCATTCCTTTCACTTAAGGCTCAAATCTAAATTAATAAGTTTCAATTTTAGGATGTTATTCAACCTTATCTCCTAAAAAAGTGTCAACAATTTCTCTTATAACTCCTTGTCCTCCATTAGTATTCATAATATATTGCACTCTTTGTTTCACTTCTCTGTGTGCATCTCTAGGACAAAATGACATTTTTACTTTCTCTAATATCCCTGTTAAAACACCATCACAATCGGTTAAAAAAATCTTTATTTTATTAAAATCCATCTTTACTCCTACTTTTTCTTTTTATTAATAAATTTTCTATTATTAACCAGTCTGTTTCTTCATCAATTTCATAATATGAATCATCTGGCATAATATATGTTCCTATTTTTCCAAACAATCTACATTTTCCTTTATATAAATTTTCTCTAGAAATTATATAAATTGAACCATTTTCTGCCAATACTCCTTCCCATTCTTGTCTTCTTGGTCTTTTTCTTATGTCATGCTTTATTTCTTTTATGCTTCCATCTTTTTGTTTCTCCCAATAAAACCTTTTTTGTATTACTGTCGAAACTACACTATCATATTTTGGAAATTCGTTTATACAGCCATCTATATCTTCAGTTCTTATCATTGGATTTGTAGCTTGTATTAGAATTAAGTTCTCAAAGTTATCTACTTTATCACAAAAATCAAATTCAACATCTTCTGTTGTTGCAGTATCTGTCGCAGCTTGTTCACTTCTATCAACTATGACAATTTTTTCCTTATTTTTCTTGTTATAATTTTTAACAACATTTTTTATGATTTCTGAATCTGTACTTACATATACTTTATTTACTCTACTACAGTTAACCGCTGCATCTAATGACCAATAAATCAATGGTTGTCCTGCAATAACTTTTATATTTTTTAATTTAATTGATTTACTTCCCCCTCTCGCTGGGATTAGCACAACATACTCATCTTTTACCATTTTAATTTCTCCTTATTTTCTCTTTCTACTTCTAGAATATTATCATTTCTATAATTATAAGCTCTATATATTTCATCCAAATTTTCGATTAGCTTTTTAGCATCTTCTGGTATTAATGCCACCTTATGATCAGTTCCTTTTTGCTTTCTATCTAGAGTAAAATGTCTTTCAATAAAATTTGCTCCTAAACTATAAGCCACACTATCTATATTAATTCCATCATGATGACCTGAAAAACCTATACCCTTTATTTCTTTTGCATATTTTTCATATAACCTTTTTATTTCTAATAAGTTTATATTTTCTGGTTTAACAGGATAAGCAGATGTACAAGTATAAAATATTAAATCCATATTTCTTTTATTTTTCTTAAAAAATTCAAAAATTTTTTCTGTTTCTTCATAACTTGTCATTCCCAAAGATATATGTATCTCTCCATTATAATTCTTGCATAAATAATCTAATATTTCGAAATTTTGATTACATCCAGATGGTACTTTTATCAATTTCGGATTTAATTCCACTATTTGTTTTGTAGATTCGATATCAAATACAGAACAAGAATATATCATATCCAATTTTTCGCATAATTCTTTCAGTTCTTTATGTTGCTCAATAGAAAACTCTAAAAATTTTCTATGTTCTTTATAAGTATTTCCAATTGCATCTTCCTTTACTGGATGTGGTTTGTTATATATTTCTGGTTTTCTATGACACCATGCTTCAATATCCCTTTTTTGAAATTTTACTATTTTTGCATTACAAAAATATTTGGCAACATATATCATTTTCTTAGCTATTTCTATATTTCCTTGATGATTGCAACACATTTCTAATATTAAATTACATTTTTTCATATTAATATCATTTCCTCCTCAATTTACAAATATAATTAGAAAATAAGTAGTATATAATCATTTTTAATCTTTTAATTTATATTTTTAGTAAAAGAATAGTAAATATAACTTGATATCTACTATTCTTTTTAGGCTGATTTCTGTTTTAACATACCTAAATATAATATTCTATAGCTTTTTTACATTCAAAAAATTCGCTATCAGTTTCTGTACAATGAAAAATAATATCGAAGAAATAATCCTCTATTTTTTCTTTGTATGAATTTCTTAATAAATCTTTTAATTCTTGTAAATTGCTATAAACATATTTTTTCTTTTTAGGATGGTAAAACTTATCTTTTGAATCAATTTCAAAGAATACAATATATACTTTTTTATTCAAGTCATTTTTCATATGCGAAATTTTTGTTTCAATTTTCCAATCTTCCATATTTTCCCCCATATAAATGTCTCTCACAAAATCGCTATACCGTTCTTCTAAGTTAATTTCAAATTGCCCACTAATAGATATTGCATACTTTGAAATTATTTTTACCATTTCTCTTCTATACCGAAAAGCCACATTCCAAATAATTCCAATACACTTCATAGAAAAACTCCTTTCTATAAATACTACTGCCTACAACCTACATATTGCATTATATCACTCTTATGTTAACTTTGTCAAAATTTTAGTATTTCTCTTACTTCTTTTAATAAATTATTATAACTATCTTTTTTCCATATTTTTTGAATATCGTCTTTATTAGGTTTTTCAATTTTTCCTAGTTTAATAAAATTAGATAATTCTTTTGCATCTTTTATTGCATAAAAACCTTTTTTCATAAATTTTAAAGTTTCAATAGTGCTATCTGCCCCATAAAAATTATTTATTACTACAGTAGGTAATTCAAACATAATGCCTTCATATAATCCTGTGCTATATGCTCCTACCTGAATATATGAATATTTTTGCAAGGTGTATATATCATATTCTAAAGTTTTTATTTCAATAATATTATCTTCTTTTAAATTTTTGTATTCTCGATTATATTCTGCTGGATGATACTTAAATATTATCTTATACTCTTTATAGTCTTTTAATTCTTTTGCCAATGCACTTGTAAATTCTGAAAATTCCTTTCCAATGATTTCTTGCGAAACGATTAAAATATATTTATATCCTTCTTTCATAAAACTTGGTCTTTCAACCTGAATTTTTAACTTATTCTCTAAATATGGATGTCCAATATATTTTATATTGTTCTCATTATAGATTTTACTTGGACAATTAGCCAATATTTCACCGAATGCAAATAAATAATCTGGAAATACATCAAGATTATCTCTATCTGTTTGCATTTCTACAGATAAATCTTTGGAAATAATGCCATGTTGCAAATTTACAGTTGGAATTTTTTTATCTTTACATATTAAATTTATTAATGCCTTAACCTCTGTAGGCTTATAATTAAATAGAACTATCTTAGGATTAATTTTCTCAATAACTTTCTCATATTCTTTTCGCATAAGATAATATATTTCTAATGTATATAAATAAATCTCTTTCCTAAAAGTCAAGTCTATGCCATATTCTCTTTTTACAATATCTATAATATAATCTATTTCTTTTAAAAATTTTTTATAAATTTTCCTTTTAAAAATTCTATAAAAAAATCTATAAAATGGACATTTCATATCTATAAAATCCGTATATACAATATTATTCGACATAGTTGGTACAATATGTGGTGCTTGTGCAAACATCCAAGCCATGTAAGATGGATCTTCTAATATAAGGGTCTTATAATATTTAGATAAAAATATATTTACATTATCTATAAATATATTTTCATATTTTCCTTCTTTATTAAGTATTCTTCTTGGATCTGCAACTAATAATATATCTATATTTTTTTCTTTTTTTATTATATAACGCTTTAAATATTTAAAATTAATTAATCTTGATTTTAAAGAAAATTTATCTTTCCATTTTTTTAATGTTGTTTTATTTTTTGTCAATGTAATATCAAAAATAATTTGTCTTCTAAATACATTCCAATAATAAAATCCATCTATTTCTCTTTTAAATAATTTTTCTTTCTTTTCGATTTCAAAAAATTTATCGTCCATATCTATTTCACCCATTATAATTTTCATAATAATTTTTAATTAACAAATATGATGGATTAATTGAAGGAACAACTACTCCTTCTTCAATCATATTATCAAATTCTTCAAAAGTCGCTAATTTAACATTTTCAACTTCGCTTGGTTCTAGTTTTAATTTGTCAATATCTATTTCTTTTTTTACTAACCAAACATCAACAATGTCTTTCTTTCTTACATAACTTCCTATATAATATATTTCATTTTCATCTATTTCTAAATTTAATTCTTCTTTAGATTCGCGTTTTACAGTTTCTTTACTACTTTCGTTTACTAAAACTCCTCCTCCTGTTTGTGACCACATATTAGGAAACTTTTTTGCTGTACTTACTCTCTGTTGAATTAATAATTCATTTGCTTTATTTATAATCCATATATGTGCTGAGATTCTATATTCTCCCTCATCTAATTTATTTCTTTCTTTTATTACATCTGTTAATTCCCTGTTTCTATTATAAACATTCACTTTTTCCATTTTTTTCTCCTTTAATATTTTTATTAAAAAGGTCTAACATATTGCTATTATATATGCTAGACCTTTCTTAATCAATTGATTTTTTCTGGATACTTTAATTAGCTTAACAATTCAGTTAAATCTTTTTCATAAAAAATATCTAAAGTATGCATCGCTCTTGTCATTGAAACATAAAGAAGTTTTATTTCCAATTCATTCATTGCATATTTTTCTTTAGAAACATCAAATAAAATTACTGAATCGAATTCCAAACCTTTAGATAAATAGGATGGAAGAATTACAATATTACCATTAAATTCGTTGGAATTATCTGTTAAAAGTATTATATCTTCATTTTCGTTTAAAGAGCTATAAACTCTTTGTGCATCCTGTAAATCTTTAGTAATTATTGCAATTCTAAAATTTCTTTTCCTTAACTGACTTATTCTGTTTTTTATGCTTAACATCATTTCTTCAAAATTACTTGCTTTTACATATCCTACTGTTTCTCCATGTCGAATAACTGAAGTAGCCAATGGTATTCCAAGATCTTTCAATTTTCTTATTGCTTTATTTGCTTCATTTATAATTTCTATTGTTGTCCTGTAACTTTTAGTTAATGTAAGCAATTCAGCTTTATCATCTAAAACTTTCTCATTTAAGTAATTCCAGCTTTTTATTCCTTTATAAGAATATATACCTTGTGCTAAATCACCTAAAATTGTAATTGAATTACTTTTCAATATATCTAACAATACTGAAAAAGTAAATTCTCCATAATCTTGTGCTTCATCAACTACAACATATTTTAAAGAAATGTTTTCTGCTAACCCAAAAACTAAATATTTAATATACAATAAGCCCGTTAAGTCATCATGTTCTATCTCTTTATTACAATTTTTACTACTTATCTTACTCTTTATAAGATTTGTTGCCTCCTTTGAAATAATATGAGAAAAATCCTCTTTTTTTATTATGTCTCTATAAAAAGAAATCGCTGAAGTATATTTCATATATTTTTTAAAATGAATATTTAGTAGTTTCTTTCCTCCTTTTTTCAATTCTTTTAATAATTTTTCTTCATTTCTAAATATTTTACCTTTTTCAGAAGTTAACTTTTCTTGTGATGATATTTTTTCTTCTAACTCCTTTATTAATTCCTTAGTTTGGCTTTTTATTTCAACAGATATTTGCTCATAATAGTCTTTTATATATTTAGATAAAACTTCTTTTACATTATCTATCCTATCATAAAGTGAAATTATATTTTGACTATTATTAAAAATTGTCAACAATTTTTCTATTGAAATTATTTTATAGCCTTCCGACATAACATCATCTACCAAAAAACTTCTCATATATTTTTCTATATATTCATCTATAATACTTTTAAAAGTATTACTAGATTTAAAATGAGAAACTTCTTCGTGTATTTTAGTATTTTGATTGTCTTTGCTATTAATAATATCAGCCAATATTTCGTTAGAAGATTTAACAAGTAAATTTTCTCCTATTAATTTTGTTGCAAATTCTTCAAATGTTTCTTGTCTAACTTCATCAACTCCTAAGTCTGGTAAAACAGTAGAAATATAATCTAAGAAAAATTTATTAGGTGCAATAATAAGAAACTCCTCTGGATTAAACTTTTTAGCATATTGATAAATTAAATATGCTATTCTATGTAGAGCTACTGTTGTCTTACCACTTCCAGCTACTCCTTGAATAATCAATGGTGTATATATGCTAGACCGAATAATTTCATTTTGTTCTTTTTGAATTGTAGATATGATGTTTTTTAATCTTGTGTCTGCATTTTCTGACAAGCAATTATTTAAAACTTCATCTGATGCAACTACTTCTATGTCATCATATCCTAAAAGTTTACCATCTTTTATATCATACTTTCTTTTTAGTGATAAAACCCCTTTTATTTCACCATCTGGTGAATTATAGGATGCTTCTCCTATTCCAGAATCATAATACATAGATGATATTGGTGCTCTCCAGTCTGCAACAATAACATTAGCATCTTCATCCAATATTGTTGTTTTTCCTATGTAGACTTCTTCCTCCCCTTTTCCTTTTGCTGCAAAATCTATCCTAGCAAAATACGGCTGGGATAACGCATTTTTCAAATTTTTCTCTTTACTTACTTGATGTTTCATTAAGTTTTTTGCAGTTATAGAATCATACATTTGTGTTACTTTTCTTTTTTGAAAAGCTATGCATTCCTCTAACCGCTCTTTTACAACTTTTACAACTTCATTAAGTTTCATTTTTTCGTTTTCATTAATATTTTTCATTGTATCCCTCCTATGAATTTGATATTCAAATTATAACCTTTTTTCCTTTTTATGTCAATTTGTATTTTTATTGCATACATTTCAATCTATTTTGATAAGTGAAAAAATAAATGTAATTAATAATATAGCTAATATATTTAAGTCTTACAGGTGGTCTTAATGTACAATATAACGCAATTTTGGTATAATTATATTGTAAATGTTTTTGGTAGAATCGATGTATTTATTAAAGAAAATGTTAATAAACAACTATCTCTAGTCCAAAGAAAAAGAAAATTTGAAATTGTAAATGAATTAGATAAAACACAATCAAAAATTGCAAGAGAAATTAACAAACACAGAATTTAAAAACCACATAACATTTACAATAGTGACAATAATTATAATTGTAAATATTTCGTTAATTGTAAAGTTTGTACAGGTAAATGTAAAATATTTCAGACAATATCTTGTAAAGACAGAGATAGAAATATTGAAACTTATAATAATTGTTCAAAATTAAGCAAATTAGATAAGTATTTTTATATTGCAGAAAAAACACATGAATAATATAAATATACTTTAAGAGACTCAAGAGAAGGTGTTAACTTAAATACAACAGAATTAATAGAATTAGCTCATCTTATTTGCCCTTTAATAAAAAAATTGTGTCCCAAATATATTTTAGGACACAATTTTTCTGTATTTTATATCCATTAAATCTCTACTGTCTAGCGTTCTATATCAACTTTTAAGTTTTCCCCATTGATATTTGTATCTATATAGTCTCTGCCTTCTTTATTGTAGAAAATATTATCTGCCAATGTATCATGTTTTATTGTTTCTTCAAATTTTCTTATTACATTTTCTATTTTTTCGTTGTCTGAAACATATAAATTAATTCTGTCTAGTACTTCAAAGTTTTTATCTTTTCTCATATTTTGTACTTTTGATAATACTTCTCTTAAGATTCCCTCTTCTTGCAATTCTGGAGTTATAGTTGTGTCTAATACTACCCCTATTTCTCCTTCTCCACTAAATGCAAATCCTTCTTTTCCTTGCATTGTTATTAATAGATTATTAGCATCTAGTCCAATTTCTATTCCGTCTATCTCTATATATTCAACCTTACCTTGTTTTACCTTGTTTGCTAAATCCATTTGATTTTTCTTTGAAATTTCTTCTCTTATCTTAGGAATTAATTTTCCATATTCTCTTCCTAAAACTGGTAAATTTGGTTTTATTTCAAAGTTGACATAGTCTGACATTTCTGCTCCTAATTTAACTTCTTTTACATTTAGCTCTTCTTTTACTATATCTGTATAGTATTCTGGAAGTGTATCTATTGATATTAACATTTCTGATAATGGTTGTCTATTTTTTATATTAACTGCATTTCTTGCACTTCTTCCTAATTTTACAATTTTATATGCTAAGTCCATTTCAGCTTCTAAGTTCTTATCTATTACACTTTCGTCTACTTCTGGCCATTGACATAAATGAACACTTTCTAACGCTGTGCTATCTAAATTTATTACTAAATTTTGATATATTTCTTCTGTCATAAATGGTACAAATGGTGCTGAAACTTTTATTAATGTTGTTAATACATTATATAATGTTACATATGCTCCTATTTTTTCGTCATTTAATTCTTGACTCCAAAATCTTTCTCTGTTTCTTCTTACATACCAATTTGATAATTCATCTGTAAATTCTTCTATTTCTATTGCTGCTCCTGTAATATCATAATTTTCTAACTTATTATCTACTTCTTTTACTAAAGTATTTAATTTTGATATTATCCATTTATCCATTATATTTGTTATTTTAAAGTCTTTATATTTTGAAGGATTAAATTGGTCAATTTCTGCATATAACACATAGAATGAATATACATTCCACAATGTACTTAAAAATCCTCTTTGAGTTTCTTTTACATTGTCTATTGATAATCTTGTTGGTAACCATGGACTACTACATGTGTAAAAATGCCATCTAGTAGCATCTGCTCCTACTGTATTTAATAATTCCATTGGTTCTACACCATTTCCTTTTGACTTAGACATTTTTTGTCCTTTTTCATCTAATACATGCCCTAATACTACACAATTTTCAAATGGTGTTTTGTTAAATAATGCTGTTCCTACTGCTGTTAATGTATAGAACCATCCTCTTGTTTGGTCTATTGCTTCTGAAATAAATCCTGCTGGGAAATTATTTTCAAACATTTCTTTATTTTCAAATGGATAATGCCATTGTGCAAAAGGCATTGAACCTGAATCAAACCAACAGTCTATAACTTCTTTTGCTCTATGCATTTTTTTGCCACATTTTGGACATTTTAAATCTACTGCATCAATATATGGTTTATGCAATTCTATATCTTCTGATACATCTATTCCTTTTTCTTTTAATTCTTCTATGCTTCCAATACATTCTCTATGTCCACAGTTTTCATCTTCACAAGTCCAAATTGGAAGTGGTGTTCCCCAATATCTATCTCTTGAAATTCCCCAGTCTATTACATTTTCTAAGAACTTACCAAATCTTCCAGTTTTTATTGTTTCTGGATACCAGTTTACTTTGCTATTATTTTCAACTAAGTTATCTCTTAGTTTACTCATTGCAACAAACCAACTTTCTTTTGGATAATATAGAAGTGGTGTATCACATCTCCAACAATGTGGATATGAGTGCAAGTGTTTTTCTTTACTAAATAATTTATTTTCATTTGTAAGCCATTTACAAATATCTTCATTACAGTCTCTTACAAATCTTCCAGCCCATGGTTCTACTTCTTCTACAAATTTTCCTTCTTTATCTACTAAATTAATAAATGTAATTCCATTTTGCTTTGCAACTAAACTGTCATCTTCTCCATAAGCTGGTGCTATATGAACTATTCCTGTACCATCAGTTAATGTAACATAGTCTCCATGTATTACCTCAAAAGCTTTTCCTTCTACTTTTCCAAATGGTATTAATTGTTCATATTTTGTTCCTAGTAATTCTTCACCTTTAAATGTTTTTATAATATCATATGGTGTTTCTCTTAATACAGATTCTAATAAATCCTTTGCTAATATATAATTTTCATATTTTGGCTCTTCATCAGTTCCGATATTTGCTTTTATTTCTACATATTCATATGCTTTATTTACACATAATGCTAAGTTTGATGGTAATGTCCATGGAGTTGTAGTCCATGCTAATATATATGTGTTTTCTTTTCCTACAACTTTAAATTTAGCTATACAAGTTAAGTCTTTTACATCTTTATATCCTTGTGCAACTTCATGTGATGATAATGCAGTACCACATCTTGGGCAATATGGCATTACCTTATGGCCTTCATATAAAAGACCTTTATCCCACATTTGTTTTAAAGCCCACCATACTGATTCAATAAAATCATTATAATAAGTTACATATGGATTTTCCATGTCTACCCAATAACCAACTTTATCTGTCATTTCTTCCCACATATGAACATAAGTGAAAACACTTTCTTTGCATTCTTTTACGAATTTTTCTACTCCATATTCTTCTATTTGCTCTTTACCTGATATTCCTAATTTCTTTTCTATTTCAAGCTCAACTGGTAATCCATGTGTATCCCAACCTGCTTTTCTTATAACCTTATAACCTTTCATTACTTTATATCTTGGTATTAAGTCTTTCATAACCCTTGTTTCAATATGTCCAACATGTGGTTTTCCATTTGCTGTTGGAGGTCCATCATAAAATGTAAAATATCTTTTACCTTCATTTTCAGCAAAACTTTTTTTAATTATGTCTTTTTCTTTCCACATCTTTGATACTTGATTTTCCATTCCAACAAAACCGTCTTTTAGTTCTACTTTCTTATACATAAAATTCCTCCTTATTTTCTATATATTTAAAATATTAAATATCAATTTTAAACATCAAAAAAAGCTATTTATCCTATATAAATTTAGGACGAAATAGCTTTGAATTCCGTGGTACCACCTATTTTAGCAAATTTATAATTTTTTTATTGCATAGAAAAAAGCAATTTTTATCTTGTTTCGATATATCTTTTCTATTTACTTATATTTTTGCTCACTCATTTTATCTTTAACGCAGATTTACGATTATGCTTAATTTTTTATATTTTCAGCATAACAACAGTTAGGTGATAATAAATAAATTTTACTTACCAAATTTTCAGCTTCCTTTGGCTCTCTTTTTAAGATATTATTTTATTTATCTTGTCCTAACTTTAGTTTTTAAATTAATTTTTAATATTATATCATGTTTTTTTCATTTTTCAAGTAGTTTTTTTATTTTTTTGATTATTTTGTTAAATTTGCATTACAATTCACAGTTTAAATTTATACATATAGAAATACTTAATATTTTCATAAAAAAGAGGGTTCCTATTTTAGGACACCCTCTTTTATATTAAATTTATTTTAAATTAACTCTTTCTCTGTTTGTGTTTCTTCTGACACATCTGCTATTTTTATATTTCTTACATGGTTTATTTTTTCCCATGTTACATTTCTTACAAATAAACATTTAAAATTAATTAAAATCCATGTCAATAAAAATAGTGGATAACAAAGTAATCCTTTTAACATTGGTTTTATTTTTCTTCCATCTAACCACATTGCAAACATTCCTACAAATATAGGTAATACAAATGTTGGAACCAAATAGAATAATATATTTTTAATCAATTCTGCTGTTGTAATTGCTGCTGAATTATACATAATAAAGTTTGAGAATAATAGTAATAAGGTAATTACAAACATTGGTATACTTCCTACTATATATAATAAACCATCTAAATTCATCATATTTTTATTTTCTTTTGCTGCAACTGCTAATTGTTTTGTATAAGTTTTTATACATTGCATATGACCAACTGTCCATCTACTTCTTTGTGACCAACTTTGTTTAAATCCTGTTGGTTGTTCATCGTATACTATGGCATCTGTTGCCCATCCTAATTTTTTACCTTTTATAATTCTCTTTAATGAAAATTCAATATCTTCTGTTAATGTTACTGTATCCCATCCTTGTGGTTTTACTACATCAAATTTAACCATAAAACCTGTTCCATTTAATAATGGTGATAAACCTAAATTATATCTTGCTAAGTGATAAAATCTATGCATTTGCCAATAGAATATTGCATATCCTGCTGTTATCCAGTTATCAGAAGGGTTCTTTATATCTCTATATCCTTGAACAACATCTTCTCCTTGACATAATTTTTTATTCATATTTTTAATGAAATTTTTATCTACAATATTATCTGCATCAAATACAAAGAATGCATCATATGGAGCATCTTCTTTTATTTTTTGTTGTAAAAACCAATTTAATGCATAACCTTTTGTTTTCTTAGTTTCATCAAATCTTTCATATACAATAGCTCCTGCTTCTCTTGCTACTTTTGCAGTATTATCTGTGCAATTATCTGCTATTACATATATGTCATATAGTTCTTTATTATATGTTTGTTGTTTTAAACTTTCTATTAAATTTGCCACAACTGCTTCTTCATTATGTGCTGGTATTATAGCCATAAATCTGTGGTCTTTTTTTACTTTTAATGGTTTTTCTTTTAATTTTACTAAAGAACATAAGCTAACTAATACTTGATATAACCAAAATATTGTTATAATCCAAACTAGGGCTTCTCTTAGTATATATAAATAATCCATTTTTTTACCTCACTTTAAATAATTAATAATATTGCTATATATTATTATACTACCTTTTTAATTATACTATTATTAAAAAAATATTGCAACGATTTTGGTAAATTTTAATAAAAATTTAATAAATTTCTGAATATTCATATTTCATTTTTAAACTGTAAATAACCTCTTTTATTCATATGTTCTTTTTTGTCATTTGCTAGAACTTAACTATTATTTTATTTATCTGTTTCTATCAGGCATGAATTCTTCATTATATTCTTCTTCTATTTCTTCTATAATTTGTTCATTGCTTAAATTATTATCACTATTTTCCCTATTTTTTTCTTCAAATTTTTGCTTAGCATATTCTTCATCTGGTTTACCATTCTTGTAAAGTCCCCATTTAGTGGCTAATTCAGCAAATGTAATTTGAGCTCCATTTTCTAATTTTACAAAATCTTCTTCTATTTCTTCATTTTCTGGTAAATGTGATTTAGTTTGTTTGTCCCCATCTATATCCTCTATTTCTAAATTTTCACATGCTTTTCCATCTATTTCATGTCCTTTAGCTTCTTGATAACTTCTTTCAACTGAACGATATCCAGTAGTATGTTCTCCTACTAATTCTCTTTCTTCATCAGTTCTTTCCCATACATTATCAGTTTCTAGTTGTATATCTAAGCTTTTATTCCCCTCTACTCCTTTTCCTCCTAAGGTTTTTCTTGGAGAATGATATACTTCTAGTTCACCATATCTTCCATTTTTAACAGAAAAAGTTCCTTCTCCTATTTTAAATCTAGATAATACGTCATCTTGTTTTATTTCTCCATTTCTTGAAACTTGATAGTTTTTTTCAGTTGGATTATCTCCCTCTTGATAATCTTGTTCTAAATCCATAGGAACTACTGTACCATCTGATGCTATTGCTACAAAAGAATATCTTGTAGTATTTTCTTTGGCAATTTTTCCACTTGTATTTGTTAGATTATCCATTTGTTCTGATTCTATTATTCCCATTTTCACAAATTTTTTTCCTTCTAGCTTAGGCATTTTACCTTCATCTGAAATTAGTTGCCCTAAATCTCTAATATCTGTAACTTTATCATTAAAATTCATTTCTTGCTTTATTGTTACATCTTTTTCTGTTCCTAACACTTTCTCTGTTTCATTTTTAGTGTCTTTTTTCTTTTTTAATTCTTCTTCATTTTGTTTATTTTCTATCTTCTCGTCTAATTTAACTGTTGCAATTCTTGTAATATCTTCATTTTCTTCAAGTTGTAAAAGTTGTTCTAGTACATCTACTTGTTCTTTTTCATAATCTGGTTGTATCTCTTCTAATTCTTCTTCATCTAATATGTCTACTAAATCCTCTATTTCATCTCTTATATTACTTGATAATTCATTTGCCAAAGTATTTTCCTTAAATAAAATTTTTTCTTCCATCCCATACATTGTTATAGGGTCATATATTCCTATATTTTCATTATCTAAAAAATATTCATATTTACCATTCTTTTTTGATAAACTCAATATTTTTTCTTCTTCTCCTATTTTTATCTTTCCAATATATTTCATTATTTTCCTCCAATATTTATTTTATGACTTGTAAGTTTATGATAAAATTCATATAAGCTAATTTAATTATATTACACAGCTTTATCGCTTTCAAGTAAATTCACATAAAAATTTAAAATTCCAATTCCAAATAATAATTTTTATTTTTATTATTAAATACAATGAAAGTCTAATTCTTAAGTTCTATGCCTGCTCAAAACAAAAATCTGATTTTTTTCTTATCAATCAAAAAGTTATAACTTTATTCCTTAAATTCAATTATTAAAATATTATTAAGATTAACCAAAATATTGTTATTGTCATATTATGTATGATATAATTAAAATTAGAATAAATATTGATTATGAGGTATTTTTATGAAGTTTAATGATACAAATATTCTTGATTATTTCCAAGAAAATGAAAAAGAATTTTTTGATATAATAGATGAATTGATAAAAAATGAAACTGTGCAAAAAATGAAGAATTTTAGGCAGCACTATGAAACTAGCTGTTTTGACCATTGTTTAATGGTTTCTTACTATTGCTATCTTACCTGTAAAAAATATGGATTAGATTATGTTTCTGCAACTAGAGC
>CATYUF010000028.1 GCA_958413095.1 uncultured Clostridium sp. | reverse complement strand
AAAAATAACTAATGTTAAGTTAATTTTCTTAAACTAACATTATTATACTAGGAGGCGACATATATGAAGTTAGAAGAATACAAATCAGGTGAATATGTGAAAATGAATGACTACAAAGCATTTATTCCTAGTAAAATAAACTATAACTGGGGATGGGATGATACTAAATTGGACAAACTATTGGCAGAAGCTAATAGACAAATTGGAGAATTAAACGCATATTCATTATTGATACCAAATGTAGATTTATATATTAAAATGCATGTAAAAATTGAAGCTAATAAATCAAGCAGAATTGAAGGAACAAGAACAACCGTAGAAGAAGATTTATTAGATATAACAGATATTAATCCAGAAAAAAGAGATGATTGGGAAGAAGTACAAAACTATGTAAAAGCTACTAATTATGGTATAGAAAGAATAAAAAAAGGATTTCCAGTATGTACTAGATTGATAAGAGAACTTCATAAAATATTAATGCAAGGAGTTCGTGGAGAACACAAAACACCAGGAGAATTTAGGACATCACAAAACTGGATTGGAGGAAGTATGCCAAGTACAGCAGTATATGTTCCACCACCACATACAGAAATTGCAGAATGTTTAACAGATTTTGAAAAATTTATAAATAATGAAGAAATAGATACACCAGATTTAATAAAAATTGCAATTTTGCATTATCAATTTGAATCTATACATCCATTTTTAGATGGCAATGGAAGAATAGGAAGATTACTTATACCATTATATATTCAAAGCAAAGGAATGCTTTATAAATCTTGTTTATATATTTCTGATTACATTGAAAGAAATAAAGATACATATTATGATATGTTAACAAGAGTAAGAACTCATAATGATATGATAGCTTGGATTAAATTTTTCTTAGAAGCGGTTATAGAAACCTCAAAAACAGCAAAAGAAAAATTTAGAAATGTAGTAGAGCTTACAATGGAAATGGATAAGCTTATAATGGATTTACCAGTAAAGCCAGAAAATGCTAAAAAAGTATTAGAGGTATTGTATGATGAACCGATTGTTTCAAGAAAGAAAATATTAGAGTTAATTGATATAAAACCAACAACTTTGAATGTATGTATTAATGCATTCAAAGAAAAGAATATTATTATAGAAACAACTGGATATAGCAGAAATCAAGTATTTGCTTTTCAAAAATATATTGATTTGTTTTTAAAATAAAAATTATAAAACGGAAAATATAAAAAAGTGTTTTACAAAAATTTATAGCACGGAAAAATGGAAAAATCCGTGCTATAAATTTTTGTGGCACGGAAAAATGGAAAAATCCGTGCTATAAAATTTCACAGAACCAAAAAATCGAAAATTTTGACCTATAAATTATTTTGGGTCAAAAAATTAAAAAATTTGACTTATGAAATTAACAATCAAAATAGATTAAATAATATCACTAAAAGGCAGGAAAGAGATACAGAATGTATTTCGTAAACAAATAGAAAGACAAGCTTTCTAATTCTCTGTATTTATATAAAAAATACAGAGAAAGTACAGAACGATATAAAATGCTAAAAGTATTGATATTAGTATAATAGACATATATTTGATATAAATAAGGTACTAAACAGTCTTAAAAATATACTAAGAATATTAAATCAAATCACTAGTGTATTTGAAAATAATTAGCTAAAAAGTAAAAATGCTAAATTTCAAATTAAAGTTTCAAAAATTTTTCAAAAAACATTCATTGACATACAAAAAATAAGGTGTTAATATTTTAATATGAAAAATTGAAAGCAAGAAATGAAGTTGGAGAAAATCGGACTTTTATTTGAAGAAGAAAATATTAATACTCTAAAAATGGCAGGAGCATTACTATTAACAATACTAAGTTCAGTAGCACAACAAGAATATGAAGCAATAGATTTTTCATTTTGGGGAAATCCTAAATGGACAATAAATACAGAGAATGGAAAAGAAGATGGATGTAGTGCATTGTTATATGCAATGTTAAAGTACATAAGAGAAAGCGATACTATGGATTTTTCTAATATAACTAAAGAAGAATTTAAAGATATATTAAAAGGAAATATAGAGATTCCATTATTTGAAGAAAGGTATAATATTATAAAAAATGTTAATAAAACAGTTAATGAAAAAATGAATGGAAATTTTTATGGATTTATAAAAGATATTACTAGTGATACAGAATTATTTGAAATTATTGTAAAAAATTTTCCTGATTTTAAAGATGAAAGAATATACAATAATAAAAAAATTTATTTTTATAAGTTAGCACAATTATTAACATCAGATATTTTACTTATAAGAGAACGAAAAGAAAATATAAAAGTGGATTATACTCATTTAGTAGGGTGTAGCGATTATAAAATTCCACAAGTAATGCGAGGTTTAGGAATATTAGAATACAGTGATAAATTATCTAATATTATAGATAACAAAAAAGAAATAGAAGTAAATTCAGAATATGAAGTAGAAATAAGGGCTAATATGCTTGTAGCAATTGATTTGATAAAAAAGAAATTAGAAAATAGAGTATGTGCAATTGATATTAATGATTATATTTGGAGTCAAGGAAGAAATAAAACTATAGAGTTAAAGCCATATCATCTGACTAGAAATACCAATTATTAATAAGTGTAGTTGAACTTACAATGGAAATGGATAAAATTATAGAGAACTTACCAGTAAACTCTGATAATGTGAAGAAAGTGAAAGTAACAAGGTTAATGAAACAAGTCCACAGATAAGCGACCACATATGTGGAATGTGTAGCAACCTTAAAATTAAAGAAAAATAAGTAATACTTAATTTTGATACGGCTTCAAAAATTTAAATTTAAAATAAAACAAGGAATAGGAGAATGAAAAATGGGAATATTTGATAAAATTGATTTTAATAATTTACCTAAAAATTATAATGAACAAGATGTAAGAGAAGATATCATTACTCCATGGTTAAAGGCGTTAGGATATTCAACTTCTGATGAATCTAATGGCATTATTAGAGAACCTAAATTAGAACATCCATTTACTCAATTTGGAACCAAAAGTTCAAAGAGCAAAATAATTCCAGATTATCTTATTAAAGTTAATAATAAAAATGCTTATATAGTTGAAGCAAAATCACCTTTAGAGAATATAAGAAGTGGAAAAAATGTTGCTCAAGCATATAGTTATGCAATAAATAGAGAAATACAAGTAAAAAGATATGTCTTATGTAATGGTAAAGAATTAAATATTTTTGAAGTAAATAAAACAGAGCCAGTATTATCATTTCAACTAAGTAAAGCTACATTTTCAAATTGGAATGATGCATATGAACTTTTGAGCCCAATGGCATTTATAAATCCACATATATTTAATTTTAAACCAGATTATGGAATATGGTGTTTGAGAAATGGAATTATGGGAGATGAAAAACAATTTTTTTATAATTGTTATATTACAGATGTTGCAAGATTAGAGGATAATCTATTTACATTTATAGCAGTTATAAAAAAAGAAGAAGAACTAATGGCTTCTTTTGATTTTGATATTTCGTTATTTGAAAGTTTTATGGAACAAGTACCTGATAAATTAAAAGACACTGTAAGGAATAGTGTTAGAAAAAGTCCATTTAGATATCAAGCTGAAAGTGAATCATAATCTTTTCCTTTGAATTTTGTAGCCTATCTAACAAATGAAGTAATTAATAATAAAAACGAAGAATATTTGCCTTTACGAGTAAAAGAATTTTTGAAAAAATAAATTTATATGGATAATGGATACTGGAATAAAAATTACTAATATTAGAAAAAAGTAGATATTTTAGATACTAAATTTAAAATATCTACTTTTTTCTAATGTCAATGTTACCTTTATTAAAAAAATGGTAATATATAGTTAGATATCTAAAAAAGGAGCTTTAAAGCGAAATGAGTAATAAGAAAATAAAGGAGTTTGTTTTTAAAGGAAGTATTAATATAGAAAAAATAATAAAAGAATATGCTCGGATATGTATATATTATTATAAAAAATAGTGGATATTTATTTAGCAATGAAGATGTAGAAGAAATTGCATCAGATGTATTTCTTACTATATGGAAAAATAAAGAAAAATTAGATATAAATAAGGAAATTTCACCATATATAGCAGGAATAACAAAAAATTTACTTAGAAAAAAGAAAAGAGATATTAAAAATATAAACGAAAATATTAAAAATATTGACGAATTACAAAATTATTTATCTGATAAAATTGATTACACACACAATGAAGCAGAGGAAAAAGAAAAAATAGATATAGTAACAGAAGAATTAACAAAAATGAAAAAAGAGGATAAGAATATTTTTATATATTATTATTACGAGTCAAAAAACATAAAAGAAATAGCCAATATATTAGGAATTACAGAAATAAAAGCAAAATCAAGATTATCAAGAATCAGAAAGAAATTAAGAAAAGAATTAGAAAAAAGGGGGTATAGCTATGGAAGAAAATAAAATAATAGAAAGGATAATAAAAAAATCACAGGTAAAAATAGCTATATCTGAATTTATAGAGGGGGAAAAATATATGCCAAAGTCAACTAAAATCTTAAAAACGGTAGCAACAATTGTTATTACACTAGGGATAGGAACAGGATTAGTATATGCGACAGGAACAGTAGCAAGTGAAAAAATATGGAAAGAACCAAAACAATATAAAATTAATCAAAATTTAACAGAAGAAGAAAGAAAAGAATGCATAACACAAGAAAAAGCAGAAGAAATAGCAAACAATTATTTAAAGAAAATAGGATTAGAAGAAGAAAAAATAAAGGATTTAAATTTGGCAAAGAACTTTTTTAGAAATGATAAGATTTGGTATGTGAGTACTGAAAAAGTATCTATGCAAATTGATGCTGAAAGTGGAAAAGTAGAATTTTTAAATATTCCAACTTGGAATTATAAAATTCCATACAACTATGGAATTACAAGAGAAGAAGCTAGAAGTGTAGCAAAAGAATTATTAGAAAAATATAGACCAGAAGGGTATGATGGAGAATATGAGTTAGTTTGTTTAAGAAGAAATATGGAAACAGATGAAGCATCATATATCTGGTATGCAGATTTTTATAGAAAATATGATAACTTAATAAATAAATCAGAGCAAATAAGTATTGGGTGGGTACCAACAATAAATGGACTATATTCTTTAACTTTAAAAAATATACCATATGAAAATAATGAACAGAAAATATCAAAAGAAGAAGCAATAAATATAGCAGTCGAAAAAGACAAACAAATAGAAAAGAACAAAACAATAAAAGAAACAAAGGCTGAAATTAGAATAAAAGAAATGAATGAAGATATATATTTAAGAGAAAATTTTAAAGAAGAATATGAAAATGGTACACTTAATACAGAAAAGACAGGAGAAAATACATATAAATTAAAAGACGATGCAGTTGCTTTTGAAACAGAAAAGAGGGAAAGAAAAGTATGGTGTGTTGTCATTAATTATAATGAAAATTTACGGATATACTTATTATGTTGATGCAACAACAGGAGAAATAATAGGTGGGTCACATTCTGATGAATTGATAAATGAAAAAATTTTATTGGAAGATGAAAATAATTTGATTAAAAAATAAGAAAAGCAGATTTTTCCTATACAATAAGAAAGGCACTTCATATTTGAGGTGCTTTTTATAATACCTATTTTAATTTGCAAAAACATCAAAAATATGATATTCTATTAAAGAGTTCTGAAAAATAAATAATAATAAAAATATAAAATAACAAATAACATAAAAAATAAAGAAAGGTATAAAATATGAAAAAAAAAGGTAAAGTTTTGCTTGGAATGAGTGGAGGAGTAGACAGTTCTGTTTCGGCAATATTATTACAAGAACAAGGATATGAAGTAATAGGGGCAACCTTAGAGCTATTTGGAGATAGTTGCAATAACATAACTACTGTAAAAGATGCTAAGAAAGTTTGTGAAAAATTAGGTATAAAACATATAACAATTGAATTAAAGAAAGAATTTTACAAGTATGTAATAAAAGATTTTATAGATAGTTATTCTATATGTGAGACACCAAACCCATGTATAAAATGTAATAGATATATAAAATTTGATATAATGCATAAAAAGGCAAAAGAATTAGGATGTGATTATTTAGCAACAGGACATTATGCTAAGATAGAATATGACAAAAAGTGGAATCAAAAAGTACTAAAAAAATCAGATTCTATAAGAAAAGACCAAAGTTATGTTTTATACAATGTAAAGAAAGAAATATTACAAGATACAATTTTTCCTTTAGGAGAGTTTGAATATAAAGATGAAATAAGAGAAATAGCAAGAACACACGGATTAGAAGTAGCTAATAAAAAAGATAGTGAAGATATATGCTTTATACCAGATAATAATTATGTACGATTTTTAGAAGAAAATAATTTGAAATCAAAAAAAGGAAATATTGTTGATACTGAGGGAAATATATTAGGAAAGCATACAGGTCTATATAAATATACAATAGGGCAGAGAAAAGGTTTGGGAATATCTAGTAAGTTTCCGTTATATGTAGTTAAACTTGATAAAGATAAAAATGAAGTTGTAGTAGGAAAAGAAGAAGAAATTTTCAGTAAAAAAGCAATAATAACAGACTTTAATAATTTATTAACAGAAAATAAAATTGAAAATATGAAGGTAAAAGCCAAAGTAAGATATTCAGCAAAAGAAGCAGATGCGATAGTTAATCAAATTGATGATAAAACTGTTGAAGTTAATTTTTTAGAGCCACAAAGGGCTATTACTCCTGGACAAGCATTAGTTTTATATATAGATGATATAGTACTAGGCGGAGGAAAAATAATAAATAATAAATAATAAAAGAAACTGTCCTAAAATAATAATTCTATATTTTGGGACAGTTTCTTTTTTCAGGTTAGGAAAGTGAAAATTTTATCTGGTAAATGTTGCATTAATTTATCAAAATTATAAATATTTCGTCCTTCCAAAATTTCAGGCAAATATGCTTGAAAGAGTTCAAAGAGTTTTTTTTCGTCGTGAAATTCATATCGACCATCTTCTTCAAATTTTGTTGCGATTTTTTTTGCTTCTCTCCGAAATGCACTTAATTCTTGAGAAGAACCATTTAAATAAATATAAATATCCTGTACTTCAGAAAGTGACAAATAGTGTTTTGGCCTTTTGCTCATAATAACTCCCTTCAAAAAAGTATTAACTAGATACAATATAATTATACTACAATTTTGTTTAGATTTCAAGGACTTTAGAAGTTTACAATTATGTGGAACGAAGAGGATATATAACTTATTTTAAATGAAAATTATTTAAAATAAGTTATATGAGAAATTGATATTATTACAAAAATACAATATAATATTAAAAACTATCAAAAAGGAGACAATAACATGTTATCAATATTAGAATTAAAAAACAGACTGCCAAAAGATTTTATAGATGAATTATATACTAGATTTACACCATTAACAGTAGACAAAATATTAGCAGGAATGTTAGGAGATAGAAATACAACCTTAAGGACAAATAAAATAAAATGTTCTATTTATGAATTAATGAAATATTTAAAAGAAAACAATATAAAATTTGATAGAGTTTTATGGTATAATGATGCATTAGTAATTAAAAATGCAAAAGAAAAACAAATAAAAAAACTAGACATATATGATAAAGGATATTTATATTTACAAAGTTTATCTAGCATGATACCTCCAGTAATCTTAGAGCCAAAAGAAGGAGAAAAGGTACTAGATTTAACAGCGGCTCCTGGAAGTAAAACTACTCAAATGGCTGGAATGATGAATAATAAAGGATATATTTTAGCAAATGAGTTAGATGCTATTAGATGTGAAAGATTAAAATATAATGTAGAAATGCAAGGTGCTAAAATTATTGAAGTAATAAATAGAAGAGGCGAAAGTATAGGAAAAGAATATAAAGAATATTTTGATAAAGTTTTATTAGACGCACCATGTAGTGGAGAAGGAAGATTTCTAGGTAATAATGTGCAAACTTATAGAAATTGGTCTAAGAAAACAGTTTTACAGCTTTCAAAATTACAAAAAAAATTGTTTAAAAGTGCATACGATTCATTGAAAAAAGATGGAATAATGGTATACTCTACTTGCACATTGAATTTACAAGAAAACGAAGAAGTATTAGATTGGGCAATAAAAAATCTTAACATTAAGTTATTAGACATTGATATTGAATTTAAAGAAAAAATGCAAGGATTCACAGAAGATGTAGATTCTAGTATAAAGAAAGCAATAAGAATATTACCTTCAAAAGATAAGGAGGGATTTTTTGTAGCAAAATTAAAAAAGATATAGTATAATAATAAATGGTTAAAGAAAAATTCAAAGGAAATCAATTTTTAAGAAGGAGAAAGTGATGACAGATTTATTGATAAAATTATTCATAAAAGATAAAGAAAATGTAAAAGATTTAAAAATAAGAGGAAAATGTGGAACTCTTTCTAGTATAACAGGCATTATAGTAAATGTATTACTATCAATTGTAAAAATAATAATAGGTGTTATTTCAAATTCAATGTCAATAATATCTGACGGGTTAAATAATGTTACAGATGCAGGTTCTTCAGTTGTAACAATGATTGGATTTAAATTGTCTCAGAAAAAAGTAGATAAAGATCACCCTTGGGGGCATGGAAGAATGGAATATATTACAGCTTTCATTGTAGATGTATTAATAATTTTAGTGGGGTTAGAATTATTTAGGTCATCAATAGATAAAATAATAAATCCATCAATGCCAGATATAAGTAATATAACTCTTATTGTTTTAGGAATAGCAATTGTAACAAAATTATGGTTATTTGTTTTTTATAAAAAGATAGCAAAATTAATAGATTCGGAAGCAATAAAAGGGAATGCATATGATAGCATATCAGATGTGATTTCAACATTTGTAGTATTAGTATCAGCTCTTATTGCAAAATTTGCAGGAATTACTATTGATGGATATGTTAGTATCTTAGTTTCTATATTTATATTAGTTACGGGAATAAAAGCAATGAAAGAAACTTCAGATATATTGTTAGGTCAAAAACCTGATGCTGATTTTGTAGAAGCAATTGAAAAATTTACAAGGAAATATGATATGATAGTAGGAATTCATGATATGATGGTACATGATTATGGGCCAGGAAGAAAAATAGTATCATTTCATGCAGAAGTTCCAGAAAACAGTGATATTTGTAAAGCACATGATATAATAGACCAAATGGAACAAGATATATTAAATGAATTTAATTGTATAACTACAATACATATGGACCCAATAGCAGTAGATAATGAAGAAATAACAGAAATGAAAGAATTTACAGAAAAAGTAGTAAAAGATATTAATAATGAATATTCAATACATGATTTTAGAATGACTGATGGTGGGGATAGGATAAACTTGATTTTTGATTTAGTGATTCCTAGAGAAGAAAAAATAGATAAAGAAGAGCTAAAAAAAGAAGTTCAACAAAAAATACATGAAAAAGACAAAAAATATTATGCAGTTCCTAAAATAGAATGTTCTTATGTCTAAAAACATTAATATAATAGAAAAATAACAATTGTTGACAACAAGTAAGAATTTCATTATGCATAGTAAATAGATTTATAAATGGAAAATAAAAAAAGAAAGTTATAAAATAAATTTATAAATAAAATGGTAAAAATAATTGAAATATTATATAAAAAATAGTAAAATGTATATATGTTATAAGAAGGATTTTACATGGGATAATAGAAATTTTATAGATATATATCCTTCTAAGAAAAAAGAAAGGAATTGATTTTGATATGAGAAAAGTTGCTAATACCCTATGGGGAATAGTATTAATTATTTTAGGAATAATTTGTACTTTAAATGTTTTTGAAATAACACATATAAATTTATTTTTTGACGGTTGGTGGACTTTCCTAATTATAATACCAAGTTTTATAGAAATGATAGCAAGAAAAAATAAAACTTGGAGTATCATTTGGTTAATAGTTGGAATTATACTATTTTTAGCTTGTAGAGATATATTAGACTTTGGAATGATTATGAAATTAATATTTCCAGTAGCATTGATATTGATAGGATTAAATTTAATATTTAAAGATAAATTTGATAAAAGACTATCAAATAAGATAAAAGAAATGAAAAATAACAATGAAGATTTAGAAGAATATTGTGCAACATTTGGAGAAGCAAGACCATCATTTAAAGAAAAGGAATTTAAAGGTGCTAGTTTAGATGCTATATTTGGTAGTGTAGAATTAAACTTAAAAAATGCAATAATAAAAAAAGATCAAATAATTAAAGCTAGTGCAGTCTTTGGAGGAATTGATATAATTGTACCAGAAAATATTAATATAAAAATTAAATCTACACCAATCTTTGGAGGAGTTAGCAAAAAAGTAAATTTAAAATACAATGAACAATTACCAACAATTTATATAAATGCTTTTTGTATGTTTGGAGGTGTTAGCATAAAATGACAGGTTTTCAAAAATGTATAAAGGTAGGTGCAATAATATTTGGAACATATTTGTCAGCAATTATAATAGGAATTATAGTAGTTATAACATTATCAATTGTAGGGGGATTTGTAGCACTAAGTAGTGATGATTGGTTTTTAGAAGAAAAACATTATGAAGAATATAGAGACGATGATTATTATGAGGATATTATGTATAAAGGTTTAGAAGATAAATATTATAAAGATTTTACAAATCAATTGTAAATTAGTATTGAACGATTATTGAATTTTAGTCGTTCAGTTTTTGTTGTATACTTGTATGGTATAGTTTTAATAAAAAATTTATTTACTATTTTATAAAAAAATGATAAAATATGAAAACGAAATCAATAAAAGGAAGAAGGACAAAAAAGTTGAGTATTAAAGTGTTGGCAATAATAAATCCGGCGTCTGGAAAAGGAAATATAACAGAATATATAGATGAAATAAGAAACAATTTGAAGAATCAAGACATGGAGATGGAATTACATCTTACTAAAAAAGGGTATAATGCTAAGAAAATTGTAGAAGATAATATAGAAGGAAAAGATTTAATCCTAGTATGTGGAGGAGATGGAACTTTAAATGAAGTGGTAACTGCATTTATGGAAAAAGAAATAAAAGATGTAACTGTTGCATATATACCACTTGGAACTACTAATGACTTAGCAAAATCATTGGAAATGCCTATAAAAGATATTTCAATAACAAAAAGATTATTACAATCAAAAGCAAAAGTAATAGATATAGGAGAATTTAATAATAAGAAGTTTTTCTGCTATGTTGCAGCTTTTGGAATAATGACAGATGTATCTTATATGACTTCGCAGAAATTAAAAAATAAATATGGAAGATTTGCATATTATATGAAAGCTATTAAAGAAATAGTAAAAATACCCACATATAAAGTCAAAATAAAATATGATGACGAGGAGTTAGAAGGAGAGTTTATTTATGGTGGAATTAGTAATTCTGCTTCAATAGCTGGGTTTGAATGGTTTGACAGAAATGAAATAAGTTTAGAAGATGGGAAGTTTGAATGTATTTTTATCAGAAAACCAAAGAATTTATCAGGATATTTTAAAATATTAACAGCATATAGAGAAAAAGATTACAGCTGGAATAGGGACATTATTTATTTTAAGGCAAATAAAATACAAATTGAAACTGAGGAAGAAGTGGCATGGACATTAGATGGAGAATTTGCTGGAAGGTTAAAAAATGTAAATATACAAAATTGTAATAAAGCACTTGAACTTGCAGTATGTGAAAAAAGCAAATAGGTATGAAGAGTATATAAAGTTAAGAAAAAAGTTTTTGCATACAATAAAAATGAAGAAATAGATGAAAAATGAAAGGAATTACAAATGCTGAAAAGAATTATAGAAAAAAATTATAAATGGATAACTATTTTATTATGTGTAATAATTGTATTAATGATGTTAGAAGATATTTTTAACAGTCAACAATTAACAATAGATACAGTAATTTATAAAAATGTAATATTAAATCTAAGGTCAGAACCACTAACTGCAATAATGAAAATTATAACTAACTTAGCATCTGCATATACACTTATAGCAATAACAATAGCATCATTTGTCTTCATAAAAAATAAAAAAATAGGCAAATGCATCACTGTTAACTTAGTATTATCTACTTTGCTAAATCAAATATTAAAATATACAGTGCAAAGACCAAGACCTGAGGGATATATGATAATAAATGAAAATGGATATAGTTTTCCTTCTGGACATTCAATGATAAGTATGGCATTTTACGGACTAATAATTTATTTAATATGGAAAAAGATGAAAAATGTGAAGTTGAAATATATATTATGTGGCTTTCTTTCAATATTAATACCTTTAATAGGATTTAGCAGAATATATTTAGGAGTACATTATGCAAGTGATGTAATAGGAGGATTTGCAATATCAATAGCATATTTGGTACTTTACATAGGAGCAGTAAAAACATATTTAAATATAGAAAAGGAAGAAAAAATGAATAAGCGTGAAATGGTTAAATTAAGAAAGAAAAGAAAAAAACTAAGAAACAGTTTCAAATATGCTTTTGAGGGGATAGGAGAGGCTTTGAAAACAGAACAAAATTTAAAAATTCATTTTTTTATAATGATAGTTGTTATAACAGCTGGATTAGTTTTTAAAATAAATGCAATGGAATGGATTGCATGTATTATATTGTTTGGTTTAGTTATATCATTAGAATTAATAAACACTGCAATAGAAACAACTGTTGATATAGCAATGCCTGAAAAAAATGAGAAAGCTAAATTAGCAAAAGATGTAGCAGCTGGTGCCGTATTAATGTCAGCTATAATGGCAATAGTTGTTGGATTAATAATATTTTTACCGAAAATATTTTAAATAGAAAAAAGTACAAGTTTTTTTAAAAAAGAACTTGTACTTTTTTAATTATACCGATATAATGAGAGTACAAAAAGGAGGTTATATAAAAATGTCTTTTATAGAAGAAATAAAAACAAGAGCAAAAGAAAACATAAAAACAATAATACTTCCAGAAGCAGATGACATACGAATATTAGAAGCAACTCAAAAAATAAATAAAGAAGGGTTTGCAAAAATAATTTTAATAGGAAATGATGAAGAAATTTTAAAAAAAGCAAAGGAAAATAACCTAGATATAAGTGAAGCAAAAATAATAAATCCATCATCTTCTGAAGATTATGATAACTATGTTAATTTATTGTATGAACTAAGAAAAAATAAAGGAATGACTAAAGAAAAAGCAAAGGAATTAGTACTAAATCCGGTATATTATGGAATGTTAATGGTAAAAGAAGGAAAAGCAGATGGATTAGTATCTGGTGCAGCACATTCTACATCTGATACTTTAAGACCAGCACTTCAAATATTAAAAACAGCACCAAATACAAAATTAGTTTCAGCATTTTTTGTAATGGTAATTCCAAATTGTGAGTTAGGTGAAAATGGTGTATTTATTTTTGGAGATAGTGGTTTAAACGAAAACCCAGATATGGATCAATTATCAGAAATAGCAATATCTTCTGCAAAAAGTTTTAGACAATTAGTAGAAAAAGAACCTAAAGTAGCAATGCTTTCATATTCAACACATGGAAGTGCACATTCAGAGTTAACAGAAAAAGTAATTGGGGCTACTAAATTAGTAAAGGAAAAAGATAAAGATTTATTAGTAGATGGAGAATTACAACTAGATGCTGCAATAATTCCAGAAATAGCAAAATCAAAAGCACCTACAAGTCCTATAAAAGGAGAAGCAAATACATTAATATTTCCAAATTTAGATGCAGGAAATATAGGATATAAATTAGTACAAAGATTAGGAAAAGCAGAAGCATATGGACCATTATGTCAAGGAATAGCTAAACCAGTAAATGATTTATCAAGAGGATGTAATAGTGATGATATAGTAGGAGTCGTAGCAATTACAGCAGTTCAAGCAAATACTAATTTTTAATGAGGGGATTTTAGTTTGAAAGGAATGTTAAGAGTCCACAGCATTAACATAATAATTATATTATATATCATGAATTAATATAATCATAAATATAAAGGTTTATAGGTAAATCCTTATTTAAAAACCTAAATATATTATACAAGGAATGGATTTATATATGAAAATTTTAGTTTTAAACTCTGGAAGTTCATCTTTAAAATATCAAGTAATTGATATGGATACTGAAGAAATGTTAGTAAAAGGAAATTATGAAAGAATAGGACAAGGAAATTCATTTTTGACACATAAAGTTAATGGAGAAAAACATAAATTTGAGCATCCAGCAAAAGACCATGAGCAAGCAATAAAATTTGTTTTAACCAGATTAGTAAATCCTCATTATGGAGTTTTAGAAAACTTAGAAGAATTAGCTGGTATAGGGCATAGAGTAGTTCATGGTGGAGAAAAATTTGCAGAACCAGTACTTATAACAGATGAAGTGATGGACGAAATAGAAAAATGTAGTGAATTAGCACCATTACACAATCCAGCAGCTATATTAGGAATGAAAGCTTGTAAAAAACTTGCGCCAAATATTAAAATGGTAGCAGTTTTTGATACAGCATTTCACCAAACTTTAAGTAAAGAAAGATATATTTATCCAATACCTTATGAATATTATAAAAAATATGGAATAAGAAAATACGGATTTCATGGGACTTCTCATGAATATGTGGCATATAGAGTAGCAGAATTATTAGGAAAAGATGTAAAAGATTTAAAAATAGTAAACTGTCATTTAGGTCAAGGAGCTAGTATATGTGCAATTAATAAAGGAGTTTCAGTAGAAACAAGTATGGGATTAACACCTTTAGGAGGAATTCCTATGGGAACAAGAAGTGGAGATTTAGATCCATCTGTTGTTACATATATAATGAAAAAAGAAAATCTTTCACCAGATGAAATGGAAAGAATATTAAACAAACAATCAGGAGTTTTTGGAATATCACAAGTTTCAGTAGATTTTAGAGACATAGAAAATGATGCAGCAGCAGGAGGAACACATGCAAAATTAGCATTAGATAATTTCCATTATCAAGTTGCAAGTTATGTATCTAGATGTATTGTTGCTATGAATGGAATAGATGTCTTGACATTTACAGCAGGAGTAGGAGAAAAAGGAGAGCTTTCAAGAGAAGCTATATGTAATTATTTTGAATTTATGGGATTGAAAATAGACAAAGAATATAATAGAACATTAAAAGGTGTTGAAACAGAAATTTCGATAAAAGATTCAAAAATTAAAGTGTTTATAATTCCTACAAATGAAGAATTAATGATAGCAAGACAAACACTAAAAACTATTTGTAATAAATAGTATTAGATATTTGAATATATAAATTAAAAAAGGTTTATAGGAATTTGACCTTGTTGTATAGAAAAGTGTAGTGGCATATAGGAGTAAATTTTTTATTTTCAATTTGCATTTGGAAAATTAAAAGTTTTATAGTATTTAATATACAATAAAAAAACCTAAATATATTAGCAAGGAAGAATAAAAATGAAAATTTTAGTTTTAAATTGTGGTAGCTCATCACTTAAATACCAATTAATTAATATGGAAAATGAAGAAGTAGTTGCTTCAGGAAAATATGAAAGAATAGGAGAAGAAGAAGCTTTTTTAACACATAAAGCTTGTGGTAAAAAGCTAGAAATAAAAAAACCAGCATTTAATCATAAAGAAGCAATAGAAATTACTTTAAAAGAATTTACAAATCCAGAATATAAAGTTATAGAAAGTTTAGATGAAATAAATGCAATAGGACATAGATTAGTACATGGAGGAGAAAAAATTTCAAAATCAGTATTAATTAATGACGAAGTTAAAAATGTTTTAAAGGAATATACAGATTTAGCCCCATTACATAATCCAGCATGCTTATTAGGAATAGAAGCTTGTGAAGAAGTATTTCCAAATAAACCTATGGTTGGAGTTTTTGATACAGCATTTCATCAAACGGTTCCAAAGGAAAAATATATTTATCCAATACCTTATGAATACTATAAAAAATATGGTGTAAGAAAATATGGATTCCATGGTACATCTCATATGTATGTTTCTAATAGACTTGCAGAATTAGAAAATAAAGATATAAAAGATTTAAAAATTGTTACTTGCCATTTGGGTCAAGGATCTAGTATATGTGCCATTAAAAGTGGAAAGTCAATTGATACAAGTATGGGATTAACTCCACTTGGAGGAATATCAATGGTTACTAGAAGTGGAGATTTAGATCCATCTGTTGTTACATATATAATGAAAAAAGAAAATTTAACACCAGAACAAATGGAAAATATCTTAAATAAAGAATCAGGAATATCTGCAATTTCAGGATTAGCTCCTGACTTTAGAGTTATAGAAGAAGAATCAAATAACGGAAATGAAATGGCTAAAATAGCAATAGAAGAATTTAATTATTCAGTAGCAACATATATTGCAAAATATGCTATGGCAATGAATGGAGTAGACTATATAGTATTTACAGGAGGAATTGGAGAAAATCAAATAAATATAAGAAAAGGCATTTGCAAAAAGTTAGAATTTATGGGAGTAAATTTAGATTTAGATAAAAATAATATTAGAGGAGAAGAAAGAATAATTTCAACAGAAGATTCAGCAATTAAAGTATATTTAATTCCAACAAATGAAGAATTAATGATAGCTAAAGAAACAGAAAACTTAATTAAATAGATAAAAGGAGGAAATTATGGCAAAAATATTAGAAGACATATCTAGAACATTTAATGAATTTTTATTATTACCAAATTTAACAGATGAAAGATGTATACCAAGTAAAGTATCTTTAAAGACTCCACTTGTAAAATTTAAAAAAGGAGAAGAAGCTAAATATTATGCAAATGTGCCTATGGTATCTGCAATAATGCAATCAGTTTCAGGAGAAGAAATGGGAATAGCACTTGCTCGTGAAGGTGGAGTGGCATTTATTTATGGTTCTCAATCAATAGAATCACAAGCTAAAATGGTTAAACATGTAAAAAAACATAAAGCAGGTTTTATCATAAGTGATTCAAATGTAAAATCAGGAACACCATTAAAAGATGTAATTGAATTAGTAAAAGAAACAGGCCATTCAACAGTTATGATAACTGAAGATGGAACAGCAAATGGTAAATTTTTAGGACTAGTTACAGATAAAGATTATAGAATTTCAAGAGAAGATATGAACACTCCTATTGACAATTTCATGACACCACTTGAAAAAGCAGTTGTAGCACATGAAGGAATAAATTTATCAGAGGCAAATGATATAATATGGAAAAATAAAATAGCTTGTTTACCTATTTTAACAGATGAAGGAAATTTAAAATATTTAGTATTTAGAAAAGACTATGAAGAAAGAAAAAATAATCCAGATTCTTTATTAGATGAAAATAAAAGATACATAGTAGGTGCAGGAATTAATACAAGAGATTATGAAGAAAGGATACCTGCATTAGTTGAAGCAGGAGTAGATATGATATGTATGGATTCATCAGATGGATATTCTGTATGGCAAAAGAATACAATTGATTTTGTTAGAAAGACATACGGTGATAGTGTAAAAATTGGAGCTGGAAATGTAGTAGATAAAGAAGGATTCAGATATTTAGCTGAAGCAGGAGCTGATTTCATAAAAGTAGGTGTTGGAGGAGGTTCTATTTGTATCACTCGTGAAACAAAAGGAATTGGTAGAGGACAAGCTTCAGCCCTTATCGATGTAGTTGCAGCAAGAGATGAATATTTTGAAGAAACAGGAGTATATATTCCAATTTGTTCAGATGGAGGAATAGTTCATGATCATCACATAACAATAGCTTTAGCATTAGGAGCAGATTTTGTTATGATGGGAAGATATTTTGCTAGATTTGATGAAAGCCCAACAAGAGTTGTTAGAAAAGGAAACGGATATGTAAAAGAATATTGGGGAGAAGGTTCAAACAGAGCTAGAAACTGGCAAAGATATGATATGGGAGGAGATAAAAAACTTTCATTTGAAGAAGGTGTTGATTCATATATTCCATATGCAGGAAAATTAAAAGACAACTTGGCTGTAACATGTGCTAAAATAAAATCTACAATGTGTAATTGTGGAAGTGTAACAATACAAGAGTTACATGAAAAAGCAAGATTGACTTTGGTTTCTAATGTTAGTATTGCAGAAGGTAGTGCACATGATGTTATATTAAAAGAGATTGATAGTCAATATAAATAAAACTATATAATAAAAAAACATATATATAATTGTCCTTAAATTCAAAGCATTTTAAGGACAATTTTTTGTAGGAAGAATTTTATAATTTTTTAATAATATATGTTTGCTAATTTTGATGTTATACAAATAATAATTATTAATATTTAAAAAGTAATAAAATATTGAATTTAAAACCTCAAATATCTTGATTTATACAACTATTTAATGATAAAATCAGTATGAAAATAGAAAGTAAAGGATGTAATAACATGAGTACTAATGAAATCAGACAAAAATTTATGCAAAAATATAAAGTAAAAGGAATAAAAATGTGGGAGTATCCTCCCAAAATAGATAGATTTTTTACACATGATTTTGAAAATATGCAAGATGCCATTGATGGAATAATATTTTATACAAATCATGAAATACACAAAGAAGAAGTAGATATAAATAGTTATAAAATTGAAACAGAGACTAAAATTAACAAGTTAAAAGAAAATACTTTAAATAATTATATACATTTTTTTAGATTTACAGAATTTTTAAATGATTTCAATTTTGAAAAAGACTATAGTAATGTGAAAAATGGAATAAAAGTATATAAAGAAATAGATATAGAAGAAATACAAAAAAGAGTTCAAAATAGAATAGATGAACTAATAGAACAACAAAAAATTCGAGTTTGGAAGGCAGGACTATTCTTTGATAGATTACAAGAAGCTTACTTTAAAAGGGCATATGCATATCAATCAAATCTACAAGAGTATAATAGTGCATGGTGGACTGAAGATTTATTTTCAGCAATAAAATATTTAAAAAATTTAGAAAAAAGTGATGAAAATGCTTATTATGATACATGGGTACATTGCAAAATTGAAAGGGAAAAAAATAGAAAAAACAATATACAAGAGAATAATGAAAATGTGCAATTATTAGAAAAAGCTCATTCAGAATATAAACAAAATATTATTAATAATAGAAGCAAAATAGAAGATAAAGAAATATAAAAGAGGGATTAAATGAAAAATACAAAAGAACATATAGTAAAACATAGAAAGAAAAATGTGCGTATATTTCCAATCTATAAAATGTTATCATGGGATTTATTATTTTATTTTCCAATAATATTTTTATTTCTCACACAAGTAAAAGGATTTACAGCATCAGAAGTATTATTGGCAGATGCATTTTATACACTATCAAATACTTTTTGGCAAATACCAATAACGAGATTAGTAGATAGAATAGGAAAAAAGAATAGCCTAATAGTAGGAAATATATTATATTCATTAAGTATATTTGCAATGATATTTATGACACAATATTATGAATTACTTATAACTCAATTTATATATGCATTAGGATATTCAATAAAAGGAATTTGCGAATCAAATATATTATATGATTCATTACCAGGCAGCAAAAAAAGAGGAAAAGTTTTTTCTATGATTGATGGAAAATCCTCTTCTTATTTTTATATTTTTGATTCAGTGGCCTCTGTAATTGCTGGCTTTTCATTTGTAATAAACGGATACATCCCGATGGTTCTATGCTTTATTTGTTGTGTAATATCAACCATTATCTCATTTAAATTTAGACACACAACAATATTACAAGAAAAAGTTAAACCAGTAACATTTACAGAATACAGAAAGCAGTTAAAAGAATCTTTTAAATTTTTCATAAAATCAAAACGAATGAGAAATTTGATTTTATTTAATGCAGTATTCATAGGAACCTTATATGGAATTGTTAATTTGAGAAGTAGTATGTTAAGTGAAATGAATGTACCAGAACAATACTTTGGAATTATATTTGCAATTTTACAATTAGTAGCAGCATTAGCAACAAGGCAAACAGATAAAATACACAATAGTTTTAGAAACAAGACTTTAACATATTTAGGAATACCTTTGGTATTATCTTGTATATTTATTGGATTAATAGGACAAGATAGATTGTCATTTTCATCTTTAATTTTAATA
Organism: uncultured Clostridium sp.; assembly: GCA_958413095.1. Taxonomy (GTDB): domain Bacteria; phylum Bacillota; class Clostridia; order TANB77; family CAG-508; genus CAG-269. The sequence continues at coordinate 2,126 of CATYUF010000028.1, read as the reverse complement.
GTATTATTATTTTCTATACAATTTGCAGTAAAGGGCCCATATTTAGGATTAATGACTAGATATTTAAATAACTTTACCAATAGAGGAATTAGACCTAAAATATCAGCACTTAGATATTTAACTGCAAATCTAGCAATAGCTATTATATCTTTATTGTGTTCAGGATTATTAGCTTTTACAAGTACAGCAAATACTTTTATAATTATAGGATGTTTATCAACCATAGCTATGGTTATATTATTAGACCATATGAGAGGTAAGGTAGGATTAAAACCAGAAGAATATGAAAAAGAAGATATAAGATATAGTATTAATAGAGCTAAAAAACAATAGACATATCATTGAAAAGTATATATTATCTTTAAAAATTCTATTATAAAATGGAAAAAGAAATAATAGGACTTTTAGAATAAAAGAAAAAAGATGAATCTAGGGCAATTACTAGATTCATCTTTTTTCAAAATAATAAAAAGCTACAATTCGCTATTGGATTTAAGATTTTCTCCATTGTAGTCCAAAACTCAAATTTGCGAGAAGAAAAAATGAATAAAGTCACTTTTAATGTATTAATAAAATATTAATAAATGCTAAAAAATTTTTTAATAAATGAGTGCTAAAATAATATTACAAAAATGTAATGTTGTAACACTAGAAAAAGTATATAAAATGTTATATAATATTAACTATATGTGGTATAATATATATGTTTAGTCTTGTTACAATTAGAAAGGAAGCAAAATGAGTAGAAAAAATAAAGTAAAGATTTTTAAAATTGTAATTATGATAATTGCTTTGTTATTGATACTAGGAGTAGTAGCATATTTAGTTCCTGTCATGGCAAATTTAAGTACAGTTGAAGGCCAACTGGAATTTAAAGAAAAAGTTAGTAACTCACGGTATATGGGGACTTCTTACATTATTTGGACTTCAATTTGCCCAAATATTTCTAATTATATTACCAGGTGAACCAATTGAGATACTTGCAGGAATGTGCTATGGAGGATTGGGAGGACTAATTTTTGTAACTGCTTCTGCATTTATAATATCATCTGTGATATTTTTTATGGTAAGGAAACTAGGCAAAAAATTTGTTTATGATTTTTGTGATGAAGAAAAAGTAAAAAAAATAGAAAATAGTAAAATATTTAAAAATCCAAAGAAAATAGAATGGATAATGATAATATTATTTTTAATACCGGGAACGCCAAAAGATTTATTAGTATATATAGCAGCATTATTACCAATAAAACCATTTAGATTTATATTAATATCAACTTTTGCAAGATTTCCTTCAGTTATATCATCAACTTTTGCAGGAGATAACTTAATAGAAGGAAATTGGCAAAATAGCATAATAATATATGCTGTTACATTTTTACTTGTAGGCATATCAATATTTATAGTAAATAAACTTGATAAATCCAAAACAACTGAAGAAGCTTTAAGAAGCTTTCAAAAAGATATAAAATAAAAGATGAAAAGGGGAAAATATGGAAAAAGAACTTACTTTGAATAAGACAACAAAAGATAAAATTATAGACTATATAACATACTTTTTTATATATGCATTTTTAGGCTGGTGTATAGAAACAATCTATGCAATTTTTATACACGGATTTTTTGTAAAAAGAGGATTTCTATATGGTCCAATTTGTCCAATATATGGTTTTGGAGCTATCCTATTAATAATGACAACTAAAAATATGTATGGAAAGCCAATAAAGAAATTTTTAATTGCAACAATTGCCTTTACAGCATTTGAATATTTTGTATCACTTATTTTAGAAACACTTTTTGGATTAAGATGGTGGGATTATTCTAATGATTTTCTAAATATACAAGGAAGAGTTAGTTTATTATATTCCATTGTTTGGGGAGTTATAGGAGTACTTTTATTAGAAAAATTACATCCATTTATAGAAAATATAATTCAAAAATTTAGTGTAAAGGTTAATAGCAAATATAGTATACAAAATATAATAGTTATTGTATTTTTAGTTTTAATTATAGTAGATACAGTATTTTCTACATTGAGATATTTGAATTAAGAAAGTATTTTATACATATGAACACAGGGTAATTTCATAAAATATTACAAATTGTAATATTTCCAATAAGTTCCAATA
>CATYUF010000027.1 GCA_958413095.1 uncultured Clostridium sp. | reverse complement strand
ACTCTTATTGAGCTGGATTTTCTGGTTATCGGGTTCCTATTTTAGGACACCCTCATTTTTTAAAAGATTCTTTCTAATTCTTGAGTTAAAACAAACTCAGATAATTTTTGATTATTTTCTAAATAGAAATAACTTTGTGGTGCTGTAAAGCCAAATTCATTTCTTAATCTTTCTAATTTCAATGGTATTTTTAAACGATAAAGATGTTTGATATGATAAGCATGTTTAGATTGTTTTAATCCTTTATTAAAGTCATCATTTCCAATTCCTTTTTCTAAAATCTGTTTTGGATATGTAATTATACTATCTATATCTACAACATATTCTAACCTACAAATTGGCGAAGAAGTATAAATCCATAATCTATCTACTCCTTTTTTAGGAATATATTTTCTGAACTCATAATTCTTCTGTCCATCTTTTATAAGATCAACAAATTTAGGCTTTATACTTATTACAACATCTATCATTTAAGTACCTCCATGAAATAATAAATAGAATAATTCCTGAATAACTTGTATGGTTCTTCCAGCCATCCATGAACTTCTGCATAGAGCTTTGATAACCCCATTGTTCCTAATTCTTTCCTTAAATTATCATAGTTAATCATACAAGAAGGTAAATAAGTATAAGCACCTTCTTTTACGTACAACGACTTAGAAAGTTTTGCTCCAGACCAATCAGTTACTAACGGTGCATATAATATCATTGGAAGTTTAGATACACTATATCCCAATAAATCTGTAGTCTTATACAGGAGTTGTTCTTGATAAAATCCTGAATAATCACTACCTGTAATTCTTAACCATTCATAGTCTAAAGCTTCATCTTGATTGTCTATGGAATATACTAAACCTCTAATAAGATTTCTCAAAGGAGTATTATACTCCAATCTCTCACTTTCTTTATTAATGTCTACTTCAAATTTGCCATGTTCCGGACAAAAACAAATCATTTTATCTCCAACAAATTCATTTTCGACACCTCTTTTATCGGTTAAACCACAAATTGGACATGCTGCTCTAATCCTAATAATATGTTTTTTAGGCTCTAATATAGGAGCTAAAACATCTCTATTATCAATAACTTTTTTAACAATTTCAGGAATACTTGCATGTTTGTTAAATTCTTTTTGTCCTCTTACCTGATATGAAACATTTGAAAGAGTTGATAATTGTTCAAGTATTTCATAATACTGATCAATATACTTATCCATCTCTCCACTTTCACGTAAACTGATTTGATACTTTTTGTTATCAATCATTTTTGCAATAGCGGGAGCAGTATCAACCATTTCAAAGAACACGGAAACTTCTAACTCAGAATCATAGTTCTTAAGCATATTTGCTAAACTAAATGCTAAGCAAAAAACCTCCAAAGTTCCGAAGTGTGGAGAAGAATTAGGCTGTGCACCAATACTTATTCTGACTTTCTTCTTCCGTAATTGACTATGCAAATACTGAATAAGCGAGTCCTGATAAACGTATGAACCTCCTCCTAATGGATTGTAAACTTTACCATCTGATTTAAATAGCATAATAGAATCCTCCTTTTTTAATTAGTACACTAATTTTTAAATGCTACTATACCATACAGTATAGTAGCATTTTACCATAATTTTACATAAAAGTAAACATTAGAATCACTTTTTGTAAATAATTATCATTTTCAATATAATTTTATTCCTTAATTAAATTTTTAATTGCATGGCTAACTCCACTTTCATTATTTGAAAGTGTACTACTATTACTTATTGATTTTATAGATTCATCGCTATTTTCCATACAAATACTAAAATTAGAATTACTCATAATTTCATAATCATTAATTCCATTTCCCAATGCAATAATATATTTAGATAAATTTAGCTGTTCTATTATAAATTGCAAAGCTGTATATTTATTAATCCCTTTAGGTAAAATATTATTTTGGAAATATTCTACTTCTTTATATTTTTTCAATCTATCTTCTTTAAAAAAATCCACTTTATAATTTAAACACAATCTTTTTTTTGTATTTTCCATCTTCGCCTTACTATCTGTATTTAATATAAATTTTTCAATCTTTATTCTCTTCAAATCTTTATTGTTTTTTAAAATATTAATTTTATATCTCCCATTATTCATATATTTATTACAATTATAAGCAATATTTTTGCAAAATAGATTTTTATTATCTATTATGTACCAATACACATTATTTTCATCTAACATATTAATAATATTAATAGCTTCCGATGTTTTTATATATTTACTACTGATAATTTTGTTTTTATTTATGCTATATATTTGTTGACCATTGCTACATATAATAAGACTCTCTATATAATTTTGTAGACTATATGTTTCAACTATTTTCATTGTCTCAATATAATTTCTTCCAGAGGCTAAAATAATACTATTATTTATTGACAAATCTATTAAACTTTTGAAGTCAATATTGGATATCTTTTTCTCATCATTTAATAATGTTCCGTCGAGATCAATTACAATTGTTTTATTTTTTAACATCTAATATCTCCTTGAATTTCTTTGGTTCATATACTAATTTTAATAACTCTAGATGTGTTACACCCTCAACTTCGCTACGAAATAACTTCCTATTATAACTTTCTATTTCATCAATAGTCATATTTTTATCCATATGTTGATATGGAGTGTATATTGTAGGTCTAATTTCAACTTGTAATCTATCCAAAAACGAAAATGTTTTAATAATACTTTCTCTACTTTGTCCTGGTATTCCTAACATAATACAAGCTTTTATTTTTATATTGTATTTTTGTACTCTTTTTATTGTTTCTTCTAAATTATCTACATCGTATTTTTTACCTATATAAGCAAGTTCCTTTTCATTAATAGTTTCTATTCCTAACGAAATTTGTTTACAACCTGCATTACTCATTTTCTTTAACATGTTTTCATCATCTAAAAAGTTCATTCTAGTAGTACATTCCCACTCGATTCCATGAAAATTTTTGATTAACATTTCACATATCTCTATTACATATTGCTTATCTAGTGTAAAATCCGGAGAAAAGAATTTAACATATTTGTATTCATTAAAAATTTTATTTAGATATTCTTTAAGTTTATTTATGTTACGTCTTCTATCTTTATGACCTTCTGTCATCTGCACTAAACAATGAGGACAAGTATACGGACACCCTCTACTTATCGTTATAATAATTCGCTTTTTATTTTTTACTTTAAAATAATTTGCTACTGGTAGTTTTTCAAGATTTGAAAATCCTAATTCATTAAAATCTATATATTCTCCTTCTTTTGTATCTATTAATTTTCCATTTTGTATCAATTTAATTCCTGATAAAATTTCAAAATCATTATTTATTATGTATTTAAAATAATTTTCTATCGCTTTTTCTTGATCTCCATTAGTATATATAGCATCTATTTTAGTTTTTTCAAAAAAATTTGGTAATAATACTGATAGAGTCCCATATGCTATTATCTTTGTTGTTGGTGAAATTTCTTTTATTAATTCTGAGATATTAATACTCTGTCTTATATTTTCAGTTGTTATATACATAGCAACTGCTTTATATTGACTTTTTAATAATCTCTTTGTTACTTGTAATAAATCTAAATTTTCCATATCCGCATCTAAAATATCAATTTCTTCTGGGAAAATCTTCTCTAAATAATCTACAATTTCTCCTAATTGCGTAAAATGGTAGTTTATATGTCTTACTGTAGAGGTATTGGCCCATAAAATCAAAAAATCTTTCATCTCAATTAACTCCTTTTTTTGCATATTTTTATTTGTCTCCATATTTATCATAAGTAACTTTATATTTATTAATCTGAAAATCTTTGTTGTCAAAATACATAAATTTACATTTTATTTTAATATATAAATTAATTTTTGTCAAAACATTTTATTTGTTCCAAATTTACTAACTCATTTTTTCTAAAAGTCATTTTTAATAGACAAGGCGATGTTATATCTAAAACTGTATTATTATATACTAATCTAACATCTTGATTTACTTCACACCGATTTAATAAAAAAATTTTATTGCCCCCTATTGCTTGCAACAGCAATCTTTTTTCATTTATATTCTTTCAAAATTCTATCAAAAAATTCAGTCATTCTCTCCTTTTTTGTATCTTCTGCACTCTCTTCATCAGAAGTTTTAAGTTTTCTATCTAATAATTGTTCTTCTTCATGTATAGATAATATTTTATTATCCGACTATTAATTTAGCATTTTATAACATATAGTTATTTAATATCCTCTCTAAAAAATTCCATGGTCCGGTTTTCTCTGTTAATCCTTCATAATTATTATTTATTCTTTCTAATATTTCTTTTTTAGTAAAATATTTTACTTCTGAAACTTCTTCCTTTTGTAAATCTATCTTTTCTATATCTATTTCTTTTGTAATCAAATAGCATTCATTATAATGCTTATCTATAATATTTTCCTTTTTACTTATAGAAGTTGAACCTATTAAATATTTAATCTCATCATCTTTTATATCAATTCCTAATTCCTCTTTAACTTCTCTTATTAATGCTTGTCTTCCAAACTCATTACTGTCAACATGTCCTCCAACTGTGACATCCCACATATTCGGCCACATTTTTTTATTTACACTTCTTTTCTGTAATAACACATTTCCTTTTTTGTCCATAATAAATGCATATACAGCTCTATGCCATAATCCTTTTTTATGACATTCATCTCTTGTCGCAACTTTTCCAGTAAATTCTCCTAATTCATTAAGTACATCAATTTTTTCTTCCATATACTCCTCCTATAAATTTATTAATGCATAAATGTATATCATGTCATGATTATACAATATTTTCCAAGTTCCGTCAATTTTTTTCAACACCTCATTTTTAATAATTTTCTTTATATTTCTATTCTTTTCTAAACTCTTCTCTATAAATATCTCCTATAATATAAAAATCATATAAATCCATTTTAGTCATTCCTTCTGGGGCTCTACTCACATAATAATTTGCTTTTTTTCTTGCATTATTTAATATTTCATTAAACCTCTCATAATGTTCATCACCCAATAAATTTTTCATAACTTCACTATTTAAGTATGTACCAATAGCCATTGTTCTTAAAAATTTTACACTTATTTTTCTTTGTGACTTTAAAAACTTATCCATTTTTTCTTCAATTGGTTTTAAAAATTTCTTTAATTAATTCTTCCATTTTATCTTGATATAAATCTAAATTTAATTCCTTATCTATACCACTTCTAATAATATCTGCTTCATATCTTCCTTGACTTTTTGCAATATTTTTTATCATATCTTTTTTATATTTTGGTACTCTAATTACCATAGTTACTAATTTTTCTTCTTCTTTTTCCTTCAACTTTCTTCCTCCTTTTCTTCTTGCTTTTTCTTTTCAAAATTGTTTTTAACAATTTTGCAGGATCAGGGATATATCTCATCTCCCGCTTACTACCTAAAAGCGTGGCTTTTATCGGGGTGCTTTATACATTTTCGTGATATCCTTTGTATATCTCTCTTAATCCTAAAAAAAGCAAGAGGGTTCCTATTTTAGGACACCCTCTTATATGCTTTACCTTTTCCTTGATTTTCTTGTTTTATTAATTTTGCTTTTTCTAATTCTTTAAATATTTTTATTACTGTTTTACTACTTGCTTTTAAGTTTTCTCCCATTTCTTTTCTTGTCATAAAAAGATATATATTTCCATATTCGTCAACTTTGTTGTTCATCCTTGATAAATTCAATCTATCTAGTATAAAGATATAGGCCAACTGAGATAAAGGACACAAAATCGATTTATATGGCTCTGTGTATAAAATTTTTCTTGGCACTTGACAGAACTTAAAATTAAGTTTTTGATTTATATTTATATACTTCAATATTCACCTCATTTCTTTTTGAAATTATGCACTCACAATTTCAATAAAAAAGACTACTAACCTAAATTAGTAATCCATTACAAAATCCTAAAATAACTTGTTTTTTATTTCTATCATAAAAGTAATTGTTACCATGCACAATTCATTGTTAATGCAACTTTCTTTTCTTCTGTTTCTACATTATATATAGGTAGTAATTTTTCTTGTTTTGCTGATGTTTCCACTGTGTCTTCTGTTTTTATTGTTCCTGCCATAAAAAATAGTGATATTACTGTTACAAATACTATAAGATATGCATATATTTTTTGTTTATCAAATACTAAAAACATATTAATCCCTCCAGGTAAAAGCTATTATCATTTTATGCTTTTTATTTGAAGTTATTACTTTTTTAGAAATATCTTTTGTGGACATATCATTTACTACTGATAAAAATGGTCTGATGTCCTTATTTATTTGCTTGTGTAATACATTATCTCCATCATTTGTGTATATATTAAAACATATAATTTATTACTAAAAAAAGCAAACATAAAATATTGCTATGTCTTATACAACCAATCCAAAAAGAGTCTAGCTTTTGCTAAACTCATATTTTATATTGGTTGATTTTCATTTTTATTTATAATAAATACATATACAATTTTATTCTATAATCATTTTTGATGACATTCATCTCTTGTCTCAACTTTCTCAGTAAATTCTCCTAATTCTATTATCAAAAAACTACTACTTTTTTATTAACAATTTCTTTTATTATCTATCTCCATAAAATATTTTTAATATTTCTTCATAAAATGGAAATTTCAATTTTTTAATCTCTTTTATAACTTTATCAACATTATATGGAATAGCTAACTGCTTAAAGTTTATTTTATCATCTTTTATTTCTAATACTCCTGCATTTGCTATATTACTCTGCAATGGACAACCTAATGAACCAACATTTATAAACCATTTATTATCTCTATTATTTATACAATCTACATGAGTATGCCCATATACATAAATATCAGCATTAACCTCCTTAAACATTTCTTTATTTTCTTCAAATGTAGGATTTTTTATATGTTCCTTGTATTTACCTTCTTTATTCATCGGATAGTGACTTAGAAATATTTTTTTGTTTTCTATTTCTATAATTTTATAAGTTGGTAAATTTTCTAAAAATTTTTTTGATTGTTCACTTATCCTACTATGAATCCATTCGTGATTTTGAATTTCTTCTAAACTCATATCTCTTTTATCATTATGCACATTTACTAGTAATCCTTCTAATAAATATTTTTCATGATTACCTTTAACTGCTATTAACTTATCACTCACTTGCATTAATGCTTGTACTACTTCTTCTGGATGTGGTCCTATTCCTATTATATCGCCACAACAGATTATCTTATCTATTTTTATTTTTTCAAATTCTTTTAATACTTCATTTAGTGCAATAATATTACTATGTATATCTGTTATTATACCTAATTTCATATTTTTTCCTTCTTCTTTATATTTTTCATCTTAATTTAATCTCTTATAATTATACTCTCAAAAAATCTTTCCTGAAATTCAGTTAAAGCTCTAATTGCATCATCTGAATAGTCTTTCTCTTTTGGCACTATAATAAGCTTATCATCATTGTCGTTAGTTCTATGTATTACTGCTATACATTTCCCTTCAAATTCATCAATAGGTTCAAATATTCCTAACACATAACAGTCAATCTCTTCTCCATCTCCACTTACTGTATTTGGGATATATCCATAATTAACAGGATATATAAATCCATGTTTTGGATGCTTTGACCCCATTGGTCTATCTATTTTTGCCTTAACTAATTTATTAATATATGATTTTGTATTATCCATAATTTTATCCTCTATATATTTTTATTTCTAATATAATCTCCTTCAAATTCATTTTCTAGTATGTCCATATGTAATTTATCATAATATCTACCATTTATAAATATTTCTTCTCTACTACATCCAGTATCTTTAAAACCACATTTCTTATAGCATTTATGTGCTCTTTTATTGATTGAAAGAAGACTTAATCTTATACTGTGTAAATTAAGATATTTAAATCCATATTCCAATAATAAGTTTATAGCTTCAGTACCATATCCATTACTTCTAAAATCTTTATCACCAATAAATATTCCTAGTACTGCACTTCTTTCAATCCAATTAATATGTTCCAATCCTAATGTTCCAATTAACTTATTCTCATTTAATTCAATAATATTAAAATTTCTGTTTTTGCTTTCTCTTGCTGAATCCTCTAAATATTCTTTTTCTCCTATTAATGTTACAATTTGACCACTTCTTCCAGTGTAGTCTGTTACTTCAAAATCATTCATCCACTCTGTGAATTTTTGTATTTCTTCTTCTGATGCTCCTTTAGGTGATAAGTATATTCTATTTCCGATTAATTTTTTATAATATTTCATAGTATTCTCCTTTTCTTCTTTAAAATTTATTACTATAATTTTAACATCTTCAAATATTGCTTTCTAAAAGTTTTATTCTATTTTTTTTGCCTATTATAATATGTTATTAGTATAACATAATTTTTCATACTTTAATATATATTTAAAATTTATTTGTTTATTTTTCCTATTTAGATTTTGTAAGTGTTTTTTATTGTCTTATCACATTTTTGCAAGTATTTTTACTTTAATTATCACATTTTTGTAATTTTTTTATGATGATTATAACTTTTTATAGTTATTTAATAAACCCTTTATCATAATTCCTAAGTTTTTACACCTAACAAAAAAGAACTGCTAATTTTACAATTAGCAATTCTTTTTATTAGTTATATCATAAAACTTATGCCTTCTTTTTACTCGTTCTCTTTTTTCTAGTAGTTTTCTTTTTCTTACTTTCTGTTTCTTTTTTTATTTCTTCTGCTTCCTCTGGATTCCACTTTTCTCCTTTTTTTGGTTTATTCCATGAAATATAGTCACAAGATTTTGGATTATTTTCACATATATAGTAATTTCTCTTTCTTTTTGTTTTTCTTACTTGTACTGTTGCTCCACATTTCGGGCATGGTACATCTATTGTTTCTATGATAGGTTTTGCATTTTTACATTCTGGATATCCTGGACATGCTAAGAATTTTCCATATCTTCCATATTTATAGACCATCATTCTTCCACATTTTTCACATTTTACATCTGAAACTTCATCAACTAGTTCTACATGTTCTAATTCTTTTTCTACTTTTTCTATTTCTTTTTCAAATGGTCCATAGAATTCTCTTATCATTTTTTTCCATTGTTCATGTCCTTCTGCAATTTCGTCAAATTCATTTTCTATTTTTGCTGTAAATTCTACATTTACTACATCTGCAAAGTTTTCTGTAAGTAGTTTATTTACTATTTTTCCTAATTCTGTTGGAGCTAATTGTTTTTGGTTTTTTTCTATATATCTTCTTTCTAGTATTGTTGTTATTGTTGGAGAATATGTACTTGGTCTTCCTATCCCTTTTTCTTCTAATGCTTTTACTAAACTTGCTTCTGTATATCTTGCTGGTGGTTCTGTAAAACTTTGTTTTGGATTTATCTTTTTTAGTTTTACTTCTTGTTTTTCTTTTAAGTCTGGTAATGTTCCCTCTTCTTCTCTTTCTTTTCCATCTGTCCCTTCTACATATAGGGTCATAAATCCTTTAAATTTAATAGTTTGACCATTTGCTTTAAAGTCATACTCATTTGCTTTTATATTTACTGCTATTGTATCATAAACTGCTGGTTTCATTTGACTTGCTAGAAATCTATTATATACTAATTTATATAATTTATATTGGTCTTTTGTTAAACTATCTTTTATTTGGTCTGGTGTAATGTCTATATATGTTGGTCTTATAGCCTCATGTGCATCTTGTGCATCTTTTTTTGCTTTATAATATCTATTTTCGTAATAGTTTTCTCCATATATAGATGTTATTTGCTCTTTCGCAATTGCTCTTGCTTCTTCTGATATTCTTGTTGAGTCTGTTCTCATATATGTTATAAGTCCTACTGTTCCTTTTTCTGGTATTTTTACTCCTTCATATAACCCTTGTGCAACAGACATTGTCTTTTTTAATGTAAATCCTAATTTTCTTGAAGCTTCTTGTTGCATTGTACTTGTAGTAAATGGTGGTGCTGGTGTTCTTTTCTTTTCACCTTTTTTTACTTCATTTACTATATATTTTGCTTTTTTTATATTTTCTAATATTTCGTTTACTTCTTCTCCAGAATGTATTTCCTGTTTTTTTCCATTTTTACCATAAAAATGTGCTTCAAATTCCTTTTTAGTTTCTTCGTCCTGTAAATTTGCATATATATTCCAGTATTCTTCTGGTATAAAGTTTTCTATTTCATTTTCCCTATCAACAATTAATTTTACTGCTACTGATTGTACTCTTCCTGCTGATAGCCCTCTTCTAACCTTTTTCCATAATACTGGACTCATTTTATATCCTACTATTCTATCTAAAACTCTTCTTGCTTGTTGTGCATCTACTAAATTAACATCTATATCTCGTGGCTCTTTTATTGCTTTTTGTACTGCAGTTTTTGTTATTTCGTTAAATGTTACTCTTGTTATTTTTTCTTTATTTTCATTTAATATAGTTGCTAAATGCCATGCTATTGCTTCTCCTTCACGGTCGGGGTCAGTTGCGATATATATTTTCTTTGCATTTTTTGCATCTTTTTTTAGTGATTTTATTAAATCTCCTTTTCCTCTTATATTTATATATTGAGGCTCAAAGTCATTTTCAATATCTATTCCTATTTTTGATTTTGGTAAATCTCTAATATGTCCCATTGAAGCAACTACCTTTGTGCTTCCTCCTAAAAACTTCTTTATGGTATTGGCCTTTGCTGGTGATTCTACTATTATTAATTTATCAGCCATTATTGCCCTCCTTATTTGTATTTTTATGTTAAACTATTTTTTATTTTGTACTTAAATGCCATGCTTTTCTTATTTTATAACACAAAACAAAAATAAGTTTTGCTTCTTTCCTTATAGTATTCTAGCTTAAATTCACTTATTTTGCAAGTTTTTACATTAATTTTACAATATTGGTTATTAAATCGCCTTTTCTCTTGCAACACTACTAATCTATTATTAAACTTTAAATATAACATCTTTCAATAATCAATAGACTGCCATTTAACATAAATTTTAATATTTAACTAATATCAAATTTTATATTTATGACAGCCTAATATTTAACATTATTATACTTCACATTTAGAACATTTTTACTTTTAACTCATTCAATACATCTTCAACTCCTACTGGAGTTACTTCATTTTCCTTAAATATTTCTAAGATTTTTTCTATTTTCCTTTCATCATTTGAAAGATATTCTACATCTTTATTTTCAATTACTGTGTTATTTGGAATATATGAAGTTTTTACCACACTTATTCCATATTTAGCACCATTTGTCCTTATAAATTCATCTGAATGTATATCTTTATAATATTCTAATTTTATTGGATATGAAATTCCTACCTCCTTTAATGTTTCTTTTTCAATAAATTTTCCTCCAAAAAATGTTTTCATATTTCCTCCTTTTTTTCTTCAGCACCTCTTCATGATACTACTGGAATCAAGGTTTTTCAAGGATTTTTCATCGCATTATTTTACACAATTTCCTATATTTTGCTATTTTACTTCCTTTTGTTTACTTTGTTTTTGTTCTTTTACCTTTTTTGACTTCAATTTCATTAAATTATTTTAATTTTTCTACATTTTTCGATGGATTTTTTACATTTATTTTTTTATAATTAAGATATAAGATAAAATTTATTATATTAAATTTTACTTTTTAGTTCCTTTTTTAATTTAAAAATAGTAGTAATTTTTTCTTTTTCTATTACTACTATTTCTATTTCACTTATTTTATTAATTTTCTTTGTTTTGTTTTAATCTTAAATATCCTAATTCTTCCCAGCTATTATATGCTAAATTTAATCTAAATAATAATTTAGGTTTTGGTCCTGCCCTATTTTTATCCACTATGCATGAGTAATATCTTACATCTGGATCTTCATATCTTTTTAAATCATAAAATTCTGTATCTACTTCTTTTAATGAATATTCATAATTTTGATAAGTATCTCTATTTATTTGTTTTATTAAACATAAGGTATCTAAAACTTCTTTTACAGTTCTACTTACTGCTAAATCATTTATGTCTAGATTAATTGGCAATGTTGAAGTTTCTGATAATTGTAAAGAAGAACATATAAATATTCCAAAGTTTTGAGCTATATTTGATAATATTGTTGCTGTTCTTTTTATCTCTTCTCCATTTCCAATATTTGCTGTATCTGTTTTTAATGTATCATAAAATACATACTCTATTTGTTCTTTATAATAGTAATTCATTATTACTTTTTTTAGTTCATCATTTGTATGGTCTGTTATATTTATAAAATATATTGAGTTGTTTATTTGTTTATTTACCCAATCAGTTGCTTCTATTGTCTTATTAAATTCAGTAGATATTTTTGATAATCTTTCTATAAATTCTCTATGAGTTTCTTTTTCTCCTTTTAAAATAAAACCATCTTCATCTAAGTTTACCTCTTCTACATTATCTGGTCTAAATTTGAAATCTAAAATTTCGTTTTCTGATTTATGTAATTTTTGACCATGTAATTTTTGTAATTCTGGATTATTTAAAATTGTAGTTATCAAACATAACTTCATTTTTTCTTCTGACATTTCATTAGATATCATTAATACTTTTTTCTTATTTACAAATGCTGTATATGCTGCAATATTTATTGCAAATCTACTTTTTCCTGAGTTTGATGGCATTGCATATGCCATTGTTTCTCCTTTTCTTATCCCTTTAAATACTTCTGTTAATATTGGAAAAGGTAAGTCAAGACCATTTGTTAGATTATTATTTCCCTCTTCTAAAAAACCTGTTAAATCTTTATTTAAAATTGACTGTTTAAATTTTTCTGTTACTGTTACTTGATTTACTGCACTTTCAACTTCTTCTACTGACATTTCGTCATATAATTTATAATCTATAATATCAACGATTCTTTTTTGAATATTTTTTATTGGATTTCCTAAATAGCTTTTTCTTAACACAAATAGTTTCTTCAATTCCAAATATACTTTTTCCATGTCAAAATCTTCTTCTGCAACTGCTTTTCTTAGTTGGTATTTTAATTCATATACTTCCTCTGAGTCTTTTGAAAAGTTAAATCCTTGTTTTGCTGTTTCAGGTGTATAACTTCCACCTTCTGTGAATAATACACTTTTATATATATTTAATATATCATCATCTTCAAAGAAACAATCTTCATATAGAAAATAATATCTTGAAATTGATTTTGGATTTGTTAGTAGAAGTCCCATAAAAACACATTCTAAATGTAGATTGCTCAATTTTTTAGGAAATAATTTTCCATCATTTTCACTATCGTCTGCTTTTTTTCTTCTTACTTTGCTTCTAGCACCTGTTATTTTTATCTTATTTTCTCCTAATTCTCTTACTTTATCTATTGCATCTTTAAATCTCTCTTGTTTAATTAATTCTTTGATTTCTTCTATTTTTTCTTTGTTTCTGCTAGTTGCTGGTATCTTTTTTATTAAATCATATAATTTATTTACATTTTCTTTTTCCATATTACAGCCCTTTCTTTATTAATTATTTTCTATTTTATTATAAATATAGCATAAAACTTATTTCTCTACAAGTAATTATCACCTATTTTCAGCGACTAATTTTACCCAATTATCCAATAACATATATTTTACTTAAATAACAGAAATTTATTTCTTTACTAAATAAAATATTCAGTATATAATACTGAAAGAAAGAAGGTACTTTATGAATGACAAAAATATGCAATTAGCTAAAGAGTTATTAAAAAAGCACTTTGGCTATGAAAATTTTAGACAAGGTCAAGAAGATATTATCTATCATATTTTAAATATGGAAGATTGTCTAGGAATAATGCCAACTGGTGCTGGTAAGTCAATATGTTATCAAATACCAGCCATGATTTTTGACGGTGTTACAATCGTTGTTTCACCTCTTATTTCTTTGATGAAAGACCAAGTGGATAACTTAAATCAAGTTGGAATTCCTGCAACTTTTATTAATAGTACACTAAGCAATTTTGATTATGCTCAAACTATTAATAATATATTAAATAATGTTTATAAAATTATATATATTGCACCAGAGCGATTAGCTACTGATAGTTTTTTTAATTTATTAAAACAATTAAATGTATCTATGTTTGCTATTGATGAAGCTCATTGTGTTTCTAGATGGGGACATGATTTTAGACCTAGTTATACAGAAATCGCAAATATAATTTTAAATTTGGATACAAGACCAGTAGTTACTGCTTTTACTGCTACTGCAACAGAAATTGTAAAAGAAGATATTATAGGTCTTCTTCACTTGCAAACTCCTTTTACTTTAACTACTGGCTTTGATAGACCTAATTTATATTTTTCTGTGGAAACTCCTATAAATAGAAAACAATTTTTATTTGATTATGTTAAAAATAATCAAGATAAATCTGGTATTATTTATTGTTTGACAAGAAAAACTGTTGATTCAATTTATGATGATTTATTAAAATTTGGTATAGCTTCTAGTAAATATCATGCTGGTATGTCAGAAAAACAAAGAACAAATAATCAAAATGATTTTGTATATGATAAGACTTGTGTAATGGTTGCTACTAATGCTTTTGGTATGGGTATTGATAAATCTAATATTAGATATGTACTTCATTACAATATGCCTCGTGATTTAGAAAGTTATTACCAAGAAGCTGGTCGTAGTGGTAGAGATGGAGATAATGCAAATTGTATCTTATTATTTAATCGTTCTGACATTGTTACAAATAAACTCTTAATTGAACAAGGTAATCCTAATCAAAATCATTCTAATGAATATGAAAAATTAAATGATATGGTTGATTATTGTAATACTGATAAATGTCTTAGAAAATATTTGTTAGAATATTTTGGTGAAACTCCTGATTTTACTGAATGTGATAATTGTGGAAATTGTAATTCAGAAATTGAAGTTACTGATATATCTACTGATAGTAAAAAGATATTGTCTTGTATAATAAGAATGAATGAAAGATTTGGAATGGGTTTAGTTACTGAAGTTCTAAAAGGTTCAAATTCTGCTAAAATAAGGTCATTAGGCTTTGATAGTTTATCTACTTATGGAATTATGAAAGATTATTCTAAGGATACTATTAAAAATATTATTTCCTTTTTGATTTCTGAAGGTTATATAATTTCTACTGGTGATAAATATCCTATTTTATCATTGTCTGCTTCTGCCAATGATATATTGTTTAAGAATAAATCTGTATTTATAAAAAAGAAAATAGAAAAAATATCTACTTCTAATAAGCAAAATAAGTCAAAAAACACTTCTAATATCGAAGATTTACAATATGATGAGAATTTATTTAGTTTATTAAAAACTGTTCGTATGTCAATAGCAAAAGAATTACATATTCCTCCATTTATTGTCTGTGCTGATATTTCCTTGAAACAGATGTCCACATTTTTTCCTTTAACTGTGGAAAGTTTGTTAAAAATTCATGGCATTGGAACACATAAAGTTGAACAGTATGGAGAAGTATTCTTAAATGCTATTTCTAATTATGTAATAGAAAATAATATTGATGTTTCTTCAAATTCAATTGCAACTAATATAAATTCTAATACTTCTAATATTAATACTGACTTTGATAATATATCCAAATCTCCAGAAGTTTTTAACCCAACTACTGATATCTGTTCTACTATGTCTTCTAATTTTTGTGATTTTTCTTCTATTGTAAAAGAAAAAAAGGAAGAAACTCATATTACTACATATAACTTGTATAATAGTGGAAAATCAATTGACGAAATTGCAAATATTCGTGAACTTACTAAAACAACTATTGAGAATCATCTTCTAAAATGCTATGAAAATGACCTTGATATTGATTTAACTAAATGTATTAATACTCAATATGAAAATGATATAATTTCTGCAATAACTAAATTAGGTTCTGAAAAATTAAGACCTTTGAAAGATATATTGCCTGAGGAAGTAAGTTATTTTGATATTAAATATTATGTTTTAAAATTTTCTAAAAATTCAAAAGTTTAAATAAGATAAAAAGTTGTAGTTTTAAATTTCATATTTAAACTACAACTTTTAATATATTTTAATTTACTTTATTTCATCTTTTCTGAATTTAATTATATTTTCAACTTCCATTTTGCCAGCTCTTGTTATTAAATTATATCCATATTTTTCTTTTAATTTATCTATTGCAGTATCTAATTTTTCTTGCTTTTCTTGTCTTTCATCTTTTACATTATCAAATAATGATATTTGTTGTTTTTCTTTTTCCTCTAACCCATCTACTCTTAGACCTATTAGTCTTATTTGTTGACCTCTAATATACATTTGTTCTAATAGCTCTTTGGCTTGTGTATATATTTCCTTGGTACTTGAGGTTTCTTTTGTCAACTTTTTTTGATGTGATGTATCTATAAATTTATTAGTTCTTAATTGCACATTTACTACATTTGCTAACATTTTTTGTCTTCTTAGTCTAAAGGTTACTTGTTCTGTTAACGCTAGTAAAATTTCTTCTAATTTTTCTATACTTGATATATCTTGTGGTAAGGTTACTGAGTTTCCTATACATTTTGGTTTTTCTTTTATATAGTTTACAGGTGTATTATCTATTCCATTTGCATATTCCCAAATCATTATTCCATGTTTTCCAAGTTTTTTAGCTAAAGTTTCTTTACTGGTTTTAGCTAAATCTCCTATGGTTTTTATTTGCATATTATATAATTTAGGTGCTGTTTTTCGGCCTAGCATAAATAATTCTGATACTGGCAATCCCCACATTTTCTTTTGTATTTCATTTTCATATAAAGTGTGAATTCTATCTGGTTTTTGAAAATCTGATGCCATTTTTGCTAATAATTTGTTGTGTGCTACTCCTATGTTTACTGTAAATCCTAATTCTGCTCTTACTCTTCTATTTATTTCTTTTGCTTTGTTTAATAATGTGTCATTCATTAAATATTGTGTCATATCTAAAAAACATTCATCTATGCTAAATCTTTCTATTTTGTCTGTATATTCTAATAATAAGTTATACAGTTTGTTTGAATATTCTCTATATACTTTGAAGTTTGATGGAAATATTTTTGTTTCAGGACATTTCATTCTTGCTTGATATATTGTGTCTGCTGTTTTTATTCCAAATTCCTTTGCTTTCATACTTTTAGCTAATACGATTCCTGACCTTTTACTTTCATCTCCTCCTATTATTGCTGGTATTTCTCTTATATCTATTTTGCTTCCTTTATTTAGCATATCAACTGCTGTCCAACTTAAAAATGCATTATTTACATCTACATGTAATATTTGTCGTTCCATAATATCACCAAGTTAATTATAGAATATTTGTTTGTATTTGTCAATGTTTATTTTTTATATTTTAATATCACATTATTTTTAAAATATTATATCTACTTATTTGTTATTTTCCTCTTTTGAACTTTATAAGTAATTTTACTTACTAAATTTGCAGGTGCTAATTTAGCTCCTATTTTTGCTAATTTTATATCTATTCCTGGCACTATATAGAATTTTCCTTTTTCTACTTTGTTTATTGCATATTGGGCTACATCCATACTATTAGCTTCTCTTAAATGAAATTTTACATTTGCTACTTTATTAAAATTTGTTTCTACTGGTCCTGGACATAATATACTTATTTTCACATTTGATTTTTCTTTTCTTAATTCTTCTCTTATTGATTCTGATAATCTTACAACATAACTCTTTGTTGCATAATATGTTGCCATTAGTGGTCCTGGCATAAAGCCTGCTATTGAAGCAACATTTAATATTTTACCTTTGTTTTTTTCTTTCATATCTTTTAAATATAATTTAGTTAAAATATGATATGCTATTATATTTGTTTTTATCATATTTATATCTTTTTCTAGTGATGTTTTTGTGAAATCTCCACAATCTCCAAAACCTGCATTGTTTATTAGTAAATCCACATTTTGTACTTTATTGTGGATTTCTTTACAGTTTTCTTCATTTGTTAAGTCTACTGATATTATTTCTACTTTTGTTTCTTTTTCTAATTCTTCTTTTACTTCTTTTAATTTATCATTATCTCTTGCTACTAATACAAGTTCATAACCTTTTTTGGATAATATTCTTGCCATGTCTTTGCCGATTCCTGATGATGCTCCTGTGATTAATGCTTTCATTTTTTTACTTATAATCCAACTGTCTAATTTAATAGTTTATTGGGTTATTTCTCCTTTCTTCTCATTTTCTATAATAATGTGGTTTGCTCTTTAAACTTCTTTTATATCTATATCTAGTATTATATGGTTTTATTAAATTTTTATCAAGTTTTTTAGTTTATATCTTAATATTATCATATTAATTTATAAAATATTATACATATTGTTAAATAGTTTATTTTTCCTATCCAATAAAAAAACAAGTATTTTTATTCTTTATTATAAATACTTGTTTTTAACTTTATATATTATTAGTACCCTTATTTTTTATTAATAATTCTAATTCACTAAATAGTTTTTATATAAATAATATTAGATGATTTTTGTCTCCAACCCTAAAATCATTTTATTATTTTTCTTTTCTACTAAATTTATTTAATACAATCCCCACGCTATGCACAATTTGTGTTGATTTATTATTAGCTATATTTTTTCCTATTGCTTTTCCTCCAACTGTTAATGCTGAAACTAATGCACTTAATAAAAATTGTAGGTCAAAACTTAATCCAAATTGCTCTGTTATCTTAACTGCAATTAATGCACTTATTGCTCCACTTAGTACTCCACAAATATCTCCTATAACATCTGCACAAATATTTGCAACTTTAGGAGCATTTTTTATTAATTTTATTGAGCTTTTTGAACCTTTTACTTTTTTTGTGGCTTTTGCATGAAATTCATGTTCATTTGCTACTGTTACTGCAACACCTATTATATCAAATATTATTCCTACTAATATTACTGCTATTAAAATTAAAATTGCTGGTATTAAACTTAAATTTGAAACTCCATTTGTTGATATATATGAAAATACCATTGATAACACAAATGTCATTACAAAAACTTCTATAAACCACTTTATATTTTGGTTATCCTTTTTGTCATTTTTCTCTTTTTTATTTTGTTCCTTTATTTCTTTATTTTTTTGTTCTTCAATTTTATTATCATTGTCATTTTTTAAGACATCTTTTTTGATGATTTTCTTTACATTATTTTTATATTCTTTGTTCCTTCTCAGGTTATCATCATCTTTTTCTTTTACTTTCATTTTTAATCTCATTCCTTCCTCTTAAAGCACAAGTCTAAATGAATAATTCCATGTACTGGATATCATTCAACCTTTTCCTACTTCCTTATACAAAATTTAATTCTTATATAAGATTTAAGACGGAGTCTTTCCGTCTTTATTCTTATGGATTTACTCCATTTAATCTTCAATTTTGATGGTCAAAGCCTAAGTAAATTTTACAGTTTAGGTCTGGTTGAATTTCTCTATCTCCCGCTTAGTATTACTACTAGAACCGTTTCCGTTTAAGGGAAATATCTACTAAATCTATTAATAGACACCAGATTGCCACTTAAATCTGTACCTTAATCCCTAGACTCCTATGCTTACAGATTCTAAGCAAACATTCTAGAAGTTTTCCTTGACATACTTTATAAGTTTATTAGTCCTTTTTGCAAATATAATTTCATAATAAAGCAAAACTCATTTGGCCAAAATAAAATTTTACTATGTAAATTAATCCCGATATATTCACTCAAGACAGGCTACTCTATGTATTTTGTGTCTTGGCACTCAACATAGGTTACACTTAAATCTTAATAAAAAGGTTTAATTATTTCAATTTAAGTCTCCGCGAAACCAGGGAATCATATATATGCCATTACATACTACCCTAATTTCTTTACTCCCAAAAGCCACACAAAACTGGCATTTCGCGCAACTTCAAGAAACTTCAACGATGTGCCCTTTAGTGGATTTTTAGCCCCACCCTCATAAACTTCAGTACGACTAGAATAATGCACCATCTGTTTAATATTATACAGTTTTTAGAAAATTATTCCAAATTCCATCTAGAGTGTTTTTAGACTTATTTAGTTTTGCTTTTTCTTTCTATTGTCTATTTATTGTTTTTTCTCATTTTATCTCTTTTTTTCTTTATTTTTCTTTTGTTTTACTGTATCTTTGTTTTTAATTTTTGTTCTTTACTTTTTATGTTTCAATTTGTAATTAAAATTATTATAAAAGTATAATAATTTATCTTAAAAAATTTTTTTACTATAATTCATTTTTTACTCTATAAATTCATATAACTTGATTACTTCAAATTATTTTTTTGGAAATTATTGTGATTTTTCTTTTGTTGTTTCCCTGTAATTTCTTTTATTTTATTAAGTTATATGCTAATAATTTATTTTATCTCTTAATTCTTTCTTAGTTTCTTCAAAATCTCTATCATTTTGAAGATTTATAACATTTATTTTTGGATATTTTTCTTTTATTTCTTTTGCCATTTCTAAGTAAACTTCTTGTTGCTTTATACTATTTTCTGATTCAAATTTGGCATATTTTATTACTGCCTTTTCTTTTCTGTCTAAGCGTTTTGCATATTGATTTGTATCTTTTAAATATAATGTTATATAATATATTTCAAAATCTAAATTACTAAATTGTTTTAATAATTTTTCATATACATCAGTAAATTCATATTCTTTTTTACCTAATCTACAATAATTTTCTTCTGTGAAAAAAGTTCTATCAAATACTAAATTTATACTTTTATTTTCTAATCTTTTTATGTATTCTAATAAATCATAATACATTTCTTCTGATTTTTTCTTTCCTTCTATTGAACTATCTGATGTTCCTGATAATCTATATAAGTTTGTATAACTTAGTGAATGACGTAAAAAATCTGTAACTGTTGTTTTTCCAGCACCTTGCGCTCCTTCTACTACTATTAACTTTGAATTTGCCATTTTTTCTATCCTTTCTTTCATTTAAGTTTCAATTCAAAATATCTGTAAACTTTAAATATTATTCAACTATCTTGATATTCTTTTTTATATTCTTTTTCTATCTTATTTTTTGATTTAATTTTTACTTTTTTTCTACTTTTACTGATTTAAAATGTAACTTATTTAGTTGTTACTTACGTTTTTCTTCTTTTTTGTTATTTTCCTCTTCTGCTACCTCCTTACTTTTACTAAACATTTTATTTATAGTATTTAAAATATCTTCAGCATTTTCATCAAAATCATCTTTCATTATATGTAACATATTTTTCCCTCCTAATTTTTTTCATTATACTACTTTGATATATTTATTTCAATTATTTTTTGCATTAATATAGATTTTTACTTAAGATTATAGTAGACTATTTTTATAAAATTTATAGAAAGGATTCAATCTAGAAGTTGATAGATTGTTTATATAAAAATATATGAAAAAATTTGAAAATGTTGCTGTAAATAGCTTTAATCCAAAGTGGAATAATATTTTATTAAGAGAGCAACCTCTTTATAATAGAGGAAATGATATTAGATCTGATTTTGAAAGAGATTATACTAGAATTATACATTCTACAGCATATAGAAGGCTTAAACATAAAACTCAAGTATTTTTTTCTCCTGAAAGTGACCATATTTGCACAAGAATAGAACATGTTACTCATGTAGAATCTATAAGTTACACTATTTCAAATTATCTTGGTTTAAATACTGAACTTACAAAAGCAATCTCTGTTGCTCACGATTTAGGTCATAGTCCATTTGGTCATGAAGGAGAACGCATATTGTCTGAAATTAGTAAAAGGGATTTACATTGTTCTTTTTGGCATGAAAAAAATGGTTTAAATTTAGTCGACTCAATAGACTTACTTGAAAACTCGGATAGATTTAAAGAAAATTTGAATTTAACATATGGTGTAAGAGATGGTATCGTCTCACATTGTGGAGAAATTGATGAAAATGGTTTAGAACCAAGAAATGATTTTATCGACTTAAATTCATATTCATATCCTAATCAATATGCACCTTATACTTGGGAAGGCTGTGTTGTTAAAATTTCTGATAAAATCTCTTACATTGGTCGTGATATTGAAGATGCTATCACTTTAGGAATTTTAGAAAATCATTTAGATGAATTATATGAATTGTTACAAACATCTTCTAACACTCCTATTAATAATACTGTTATTATCAACTATCTTGTAAATGATTTATGCAAAAATTCTACTCCCGAATTAGGTTTGCATTTCTCTGATGAGGCATTTTCCTTAATGAATAAAATTAAAACATTTAATTACTTAAATATATATACTAATGATAGATTAAAGCCTTCTGTTAGATATTTTAAGTTAGTTATAAATGAAATATATGATACATTAAAATCTTGTTTTGATGGTAAAAATACAATAAATAATATAAAATCATTATCTAAAATTTCTAAAAAATTAAGCGAAAGTTTTATTGGCTTTGTTTATTCTTACTACGATTATGGAAATAGAGATGAGTTACGTTTGAAAAATAAAGTTCTTTTTGATATTAATAGCGAAGTTGATTTTTATAAATGTATTTTATTTTATATTTCTGGTATGACTGATAATTTTGCTATTGAAATTTATAATGATATTATTGGATTTTAACTTAAGTTTAAGAGTTTAAAATATTATTATTTATTGTA
>CATYUF010000026.1 GCA_958413095.1 uncultured Clostridium sp. | reverse complement strand
TATTCTTGTTTAGCACAATTTCTTTTTTGGTAAATTTATCAGCATTTTCTTTTACTAAGTCTATTATTTTGCTTTCATCTTCTGTGTTTTTTATAGTTGCAATTGTTTCTTCTCTTAAATTTTTTATTTTAATATCTTTTTCTTCTGTATTTTCTGTTTCAATTCCGAATTCTGAATAATCAACTAAATATTCAATAATCTCAACCTTATATTGTTCTTTATCTTTTTCTATCTTATTTAATAAAAAACTGTCGTCTTCTTGGTCAAGTCCCATTCCTATTGCATTATATACATTTTTTTGTTCATCATATATTAAATATTCCGTACCTTCCTTTGGAAAAGTTTTTGTAAAGTTTTCTCCAAAAATTTCTTTTGCCTTTTCTTGTATTTTTTCATATGATAACTCATATTCTTCTAAGTTCTTTTTTACCACTTCCCATATCCATATATCATTAGCATTGTTTATATTATCAAATACGGGTAAAGCCTCTTCTGTTATTTCTCTCCACATATATATTTTTTGCATATATGTTTCTATTTCTTCTACTTCTGCCACTGTCACTGTATTATTATCTATCTCTATTTTCCTATTCACATACATTCCTATAAATATAATTAATAAAATTAATATAATTACAATAAGTTTTTTCATAAATCCTCCTTTGTGATTATATTTTATAGTTGCAATTTTAACATATTTTTTTCATAAGTTCCATTAGATTTTATATTTTATTTGATTTTTTTGTTATTAAACAATAGTTCTTTCATTTTTATTTTAGCAAATCATTTTTTATTATTGCTAAGTTATTGTTATATTGTTTTTATCTATATCGATTTTTGGTTGTATTTGAAGGCTTTTGGGGTTTATTATACATTTTTTCGTTAATGTTCAAAATTTTTTTATAAAAAAGTATTGACTTTTAATATAAAATAGTTTATACTTTATCTTGCGTTAGGAAATGCAAATGCTCCCTTAGCTCAGTTGGTCAGAGCAACCGGCTCATAACCGGTGGGTCCAAGGTTCGAATCCTTGAGGGAGCACCATTTTTTTAATTTAATATTTGGGTAGGTGGCCGAGTGGCTAAAGGCGGTAGACTGTAAATCTATTCTCATTCGAGTACGAAGGTTCGAATCCTTCCCTGCCCACCAAAATGCAAGGAAACTTGTATTTTATTTTTAATATTTATTCGAACATTTTTTCGCAAGCGAGGTGGTTGTAATTTTAATTAGCACTAATAAACAAAAAGGAAATTCAGGACTTGGCATAGCTATTGCTTATTTTAGCCTTAATGGATATACTGTATCAATTCCTCTAAATGATACTCAAGACTATGACATTATAATAGAGAAAAACAATATTATAAAAACAGTTCAAGTAAAATTCACAAGTTGTAAAACTAAGAACAACACTTTTCAAGTAGCTTTGCAAAGTTGTGGAGGTACAAAAGGAAAACGTTATAAAACATTTATAGAAACTAATGTTGATTACTTATTTATATGTAACAAAAGTTTAGAACTTTACTTAATTCCTAAAGAATTCATTTTTAATAAAACGACTTTGAATTTATGTAGTAAATATAGTAAATTTCAAGTTTATTTTTAATTAATTTTATCCAGATTTTTTACTCCAAATTCAATAAAATTTTATATTTTAGAAAAAATTTAATAATCTTTATAAAATATAGTTTACAATAAAACTTTATAAGTAAAAAGGATTACTAAACTTAAGCAATCCTTTTACTTTTTATAAATTCAAACATCTATTCACCAATAGTTCTCTAGTATATAAGACACCATTATCCATAAAATTAATATAAATTTTTTTATCTAAATCATTTTTATTAATATCTACATGAAATGAATATGTATTTTCCTCGCCAGTAGTACCTCCTTTTACTATATAGTCATTTTTTCTTTTTTAAACACAAAAAAATTTTGAAGCCGTGATTTTTGTCTCCGACCCCAAAATCTTTTTTCAAAATCTTTAATTTTATTTAGTTATTACCTTCTCTTCCTTCTGGTAATGCTGGATAATCTAGTACTACTCTTATTTTCATAACATATTTAATTGCTCTTACTATTTTACTGTTTTTAATTCTTTGCCATAAACTTGGTTTTGCTTCAAATGTTGTTTCTTGTATGTATTGTTGCTCTGTAATATTTTGTGTTTGAGCTTGTGCTTTTGTTTCTATTATTGGTTGAACTGGTTCTTCAATAATTTGTTCTTCTGGTTCTTCTACTGGTGTTGGTATTGTTTTTAATGCATCTGCTACTTCTATTCCTATATAGCTTAGTGCTTTTGATCTATCTTCTATTCTTTCCATATCTATTTCTATATGTAAGTTTGATTCTAGATTATTAATTCTAGCATTTAATAGTTTCATCGCATCTTGATAGTTTTGTGATTTTGCACTTTTTGATTTTCCTACTATTGTTAGTGTTTCTATTATATCTTCTGCAAATTCTTCTTCTGCTTCTTTTACTTGGTCTTTCCAATCTTTCTCTTTATTTGAAACTACTTCTACTAATTCTTTTAATCTTCCTGATAATGATATATTTTGTTCTCTTTGTCTAATTAATTCTTCTATTTTCTTAGTATTTTCTTCAAATTGATTTGTAGCATATTCAACTAAGCCATAAGCAGCTTTATATACACTTGCTGGGAAGTTTTTCTTTTTTGGATATTCTATTAAATAAGTTTTTATTGACTCTATTAAATCTTTAAAATATGTATCGTCTTCTAATTGCACAATTTGCTTTTTACTCTTTGGGTTTATTAATTTTTGTACTTTATCTATATTTGAAAGTATTTTTTCTTCGGTAATAACCATTCTAACATTTACTATGCCAGATTTAGACATTGTAAATTACCTCCTTTATCTTACGCATGCTCGCTTTTTACTATTTCATTTATAATTATACATTAACTAACAAAAAACTACAATAGAAACTTTCTAAAATTTGTTTAAGTTTTTGTTACAATTTCGTTACATTTTTGTTACAAGTATCTATTATAGTTATTTATTTATATTTATATTTTCATTTTATTAAAAATCCCACTTTGTTTGAGCTTCTATATCATTTCTATATATACCAGAAATAATAATAAACTAAACTTCCTATATGTTATCCCTTAATTCTATATTCAAGAAATAATTGTAAACTAAGGTTTCCCTGTAATCTTTATCATATAGTCCTACTTTTTTAATCTTAAACCACCGTTTTCATTTCTTCAAATCTTTTTACTTTTTGGGTTGTTGTTTTTATTAATCCTGTTTGTGTTAATGATATTTCCCTAATATATTTATATGCTGGCATTGTTTTATTTATTTTCTTTATTTCTTTCCAAATGATTTCTTTTAATTCGTTTTCATCATCTGTTTTATAAATTTCTTTTACTATATCTTTATCATATACTATTTTAGCACAAATTTTATAATCTCCATCATCTTCTGGTTTACCATATACAAAAGATTCTTTTATTCCTTCAATTTTATTTACCAAAGTTTCTAATTCTTCTGGATAAATATTTTTACCATTTTTTAAGACTATAACAAATTTTTTTCTACCTGAAATAAATATATATCCATCTTTATTAATTTTTGCTAAATCTCCTGTATGTAACCAACCTTCACTATCAATTGTTTCCTTAGTGGCTTCTTCGTTATCGTAATATCCTAACATTATTGATGGTCCTTTTGCTAGTAATTCTCCTACACCCTCTTCATTTGGTTGATTTATTTTTACATCTAAGCTTGGAAATGCTTTTCCTATTGAACCAATTTTTCTATATTTATCATCTTCTGCTGCTATAACTGGTGAACTTTCTGTTAATCCATATCCTTGATACATTGTGAATCCTAAATCATTAAATCCTTTTTCAGCTTCTGGGTCTAATGCTGCCCCACCTGATACGAATAATCTAACTTTTCCACCTAATGTATCATGAATATCTTTAAATAATTTCTTTCTTACATCTATTCCTATCTTTAATAATGCATTACTTATTTTTATTCCTTTTTGTACTGTTTCTAATTTTCCTTTTTTCTCTATTCCCTTAATTACTTTTTTATACATGGCTTCGAATAATATTGGAACAGAAATCATTGCTGTTATTTGATATTCTTTTATATTTTCTGCAATATGTCTTATGCCATCACAAAAAGCAATAGATCCTCCTATTGATATGGGATATAAAAATCCTACTGTGCATTCAAATGTATGATGCAATGGTAAGAAAGATAAAAATCTATCTTCTGGATATAATTTTATAACAGATGTAATATCTTTTAAATTTGCACATATATTTTTATGTGAAAGCATTACTGCTTTTGACATTGCAGTTGTTCCAGAAGTAAATAACATTATTGACATCTTTTCATTGTCTATTTCAGCTTTTAGGAATTTTTCATTTCCTTCATCTATTAATTTTTTTCCTTCTGCTATTAATTCTTTTTGAGAAAGTATTCCATTTTCTTCTTTATCAATATCCATAGATACAAAATATTTTAGTTGTGTATTTCCTTGTTCTTTTATTTTGTTCATTATATCATTATATTTACTTGAATAAAATATCGATTCTACTCCTGAACGAATTATTAAACTTTCGATTTCATTATCAGGTAAGGATTTATCAAGTGGAACTATTACTCCTGTTCCTGCAACTACTGATAAATATACTACTCCCCATTCATATCTATTTTCAGATATTACTGCTATTCTTTTATCTTTTAAACCTAAATCTATTAATTTAGTTCCTAATGCATTTATATCATCTCTAAATTCCTTATGTGTTATTTCTCTAAATTTTCCTGGTTCATTAGTTTTAAAGATGTATGCTGGTCTATCTCCATGTAATTCTCCTGATTTTTCCAACATAACTTTTAAATTCTCGTAATATTCTGCCTTGTGAATTGGTTTTCTCATAGCTCTCCCCCATTTATTATTTTTAATTAATCTCTATATTTTAAACCTTCTACTATTGTATTTTCAAATTCTTTATATAAATTCATTATATCTATTTCTTCATTTATTCTTACTTTATATACTAGTGTCGAACATATTAACCCATATATTTCTGATGCAATAACTTTTGGATTTCCTTGTTTTATTTCCTTTTTTTCTATTCCTTCTTTTACAATTTCTTCTATTTTGTTTATATATTCATTTATATGCATCTTACATTTTTGATTTCTTGCTTCATTTCCCCAAAATTGACTTAAAAGAATAGTTATTAAATCTTCATATTTTACTATAATTTTTATTTGAATTAATATGATTGCTTTTATTTTATCTATATAGTTTTCATATTTAGCAGTTTTTATATCAATACTGTTTTGTAAAAGTTTCATTCCTTCTTCAATTAGAAAATTAAAAATCTCTTCTTTGCTTGAAAAATGATAATATAATGTTCCTTTTGCTACTCCCACTGTTGCTGTTATTTCTTCAATGCTTGTTGCATCATATCCTTTTTCTGCAAAAAGTTTCATTGATGTTTCAAAAATTTTTCTCTTTGTCTTATTCATATTTTTGCACCTTTCAATATATGATTTTAACTAATATTTATATTATATATTTAATTATATAATATTGCAATATTTTTTGTAATTTTATACTCCCTGTTCGATACATTTTAAATATTTTTATAAATTTTTATCTTTATATACCATAATGAAATAAATATTCTAAAATTTATTTCTTATCACCATTAATTTAAGAATAGCCAAATAAGATGTAAAAAGCCACCGAAAATATTCTTATTCAGTGACATATATAATTCATTATCTTATTAAACATACTAGTGTAAATACTATATTAATCATTGTTACATTAAAAAACATACTATAATTAACACATTTTATTCCTATATTATTTATTTTATCAAATCCATCTACAATTTTTTCTATTTCTTCTTTACTAGAAATCTTTTTTTCTTCCATATATTCTTTGGCTAAATACCTAGCTTTTATCATTGCATCATTTTCTAAAAATGTTCTTACCATATAATAAACTAATCCCATAAACATTAATATAAAGTTAAAGAGCATTTTATATGGTAATACTTTAAATAATGCTAATAATGTAATTACTATAAAAAATAACATATAGATATTTGAATATACAAAATTAAATATTTGAAGTTTCCTATCTTGAATAGAGTGTAAACATTCATGAGCTATTGTTTGTATTCTACTATAACTATTTTTTATATTTCCTATTAATATTTTATTTGAAATAGCTATATATAAACTATTTTCTGTTCCATCATTCTCTTCTATTTCAACTTTTTCGTTATTTAATTTTTTTAAATATTCTTCACATATAACTTTATTTTCTGGATATTTTTTAACTATTTCATCTAATTCTTTATTTTCTACTTCTTTTTTTATCTTCTTCAAATTATATCCAAATAATATTTTTAATAGAAATGCTACTAACCACAATGTTATTAATATTATTACATATTCCATCTCTTCTATCAATCCTTCCATTTAAGGTAGAAATTTCTTATTGCATTACATCTCTTATAGCTTCACCTATAATCTTATTTACATCTGCAATTACAATATTAAATTTTGTTTCAGCTTCGAAAAATTTTCTAGCTTCTTCTATTTCTATTAATTCAGCATATAATTGTTTCATTTTACTTAATTTTTCTTCATCTTCTTTTCCTGTTTGCATTTGTGTTATTTGAGCTTCATATCTTGCCATCTCAAATTCACCAATTTTCTTTTTTAGTTCACTATTCAAATTTAAAGCTTCTTTTGCCATTTTATAATTAACATATTCTTCTGATTGTTTTATTTCTGATGCTAATCTATTTGCTGTATCATAAATATTCATATTTAATATCTTCCTTTCTTGCTCCCACTATTATACCGTATATGGAATACATAGATTTTTTCAACTTATACATTTTCTTTTATTCATTAACATTTTGAGAATTTACTGCTTCTTCATTTCCTTCTATTTGAACTTTTGCATTTATTGGACATATATTTACAAATGTATTTCCATCATTTACTTTTATTTCATTTCCTTGTAAATCTTTATATACTGTTTTTTCATCTCTAGCATTTTTGGTACATTTTATTTTAATTGCTTTTCCATTTGTTATGTAATATCCGTCAAATGTTCCTATGTTTTTTAATCCTTGTCTTCCTTTATTTTCTACATCTGATAAAGTATAGTTATCACAAAATGTTATTATTATATTTTTTGTTTCTACTGGTTCTTTTGTTTCCCAATCAGTTTGTTCTTTTCCTCTTGCATATCTAACATATTTTTTGCTATCTTCATTATATTTATATTTTACTGTTTGTAAATTAGAATGTGGTATAGTAACTTCATTTGCTATAATTCCCTCTTCCAAATTCACTTCTTCTGTTGTGTATTTTAATACACTTTCTTCTTTGGATGTTGTTCTGAATTTTTTATTTTTAGCAGATTGCATTAATTTTTCTGTGCTTGTTACAGCATTATGTGGAGCCACTTTATCTTTAACTCTCCAAAAAGTTGTACCATCTTCTGCTATTCCATTTATATCATTAATACTATATTTCTTAATATCACTTTGAGCTTGTGGACTTTGACCAAAATGCACGTAAATTGCGTCATTTTCCATTGCATAATCTATAAAATAATGTCTTGCACTTCTAACTGGTCCAATTTTATCTAAGTCTTGACCTTTAAATAATGCCATTAACCTAGTTTCTCCACCTTCTACAACAATTTCATACACCATATATGCTTTATTTAATCCTGCTTGTGGCCATGCATCACTATGGTTGTCTATCATAACAGCAATTGGTCTCTCATTTCCTTTAAAAACTTGTACTTCTTTTTCTTTTTTTTGCTCTTCTACTTTTGAAACTTCTGTCTCAGTATTATTATTTTCTTTATCTTTTGATATTTTATAAGCTAATGTCCCTCCAGCTACTATAATTAATATTACCAAAATTATAATTAACGCTTTTATTCCACCTTTTTCCATATGTTTTCCCCCTATTGGTTATTATCTCTTGTTATCCTTAGTTCTTGCAATATTTTTTCTTCTTTAGGTCTCATTATTTTTTTATCACATTCTTCAATATGGTCATATCCCATTAAATGATAAAATCCATGTACTATCATATAGCTTAATTCTCTTTCAAAACTATGCTCATATTCTCTTGCTTGTTCCTCTACTTTATCTATTGATATTACAATATCACCTAACATATCTTCATACATAAAATCTTGCAACTTGATTTTTTCTTCTAATTCTTCTTTTTCAAACATTGGAAACGATAAAACATCTGTTGCTTTATCTATATTTCTAAATTCTTTATTTATTCTTCGAATATTTTGTGGGTTAGTTAATGTTATAGTTATAATTAATTTAGAATCTTCTATTTTTTCCTCTTTAAAACATTTTTCTAATACCTTTTTTATAATAGGTTCATATCTTGAGTTTTCTTCTATATCTTTATATATTATTTCATACATTTTTCTTTATTACTTACCTTTCCTGTATACATTCCTGATGATATAAATGAATTCTTTAATTCTCTCATTACTCCATAATCTATTAGTTTTCTCTTATAGTATTTTTCCAATTTAGAATAATCTGTTTTTCCTAAGTTTAATTTCTTCATATCATTCTTTATAAATAATATTTCTTTTTGTTTAATATATTCTATAAAGTCTGTTTCTTTTAATTTTGAAATTTCTTTATATTTATTCCAAAATACCTTGAATTCTTCCCTATCTTTTGTATTTTCCCAATAGACTTTTGTTGATAGTAATTTTATGTTATAATCTTCTATTAGATTAATTAACATCGAATATGCTCTTTCTCTTTTGGTTGCAATTTTTGTATCTTGTACTAATATTCTTGCATCTTTAAGCAATTTTTCATAACATTGTGTTGCCACAATTAAAGGTAAGCTGTGTGTAAATAATTTTCTGCTTATACCTAGTAAAACTACATTTTTTTCGATATTGTCTTTTGTGTCTAATTTTCCAACTGTATATGTTTCATATTTTTCGTATTCCTTCATTACATCTTTTAAGCTATCATTATCATTTATTTGTATTTTTAATAGTAAAATATTTTGGATATAATCTTCTAATGTATGGAATATTTTTGTATATATCCATTCTTTTGTTGATTCATATACATTTGTTGTATCTGCTAATTTTATTGAATAATTTTTCAATATAGCTTTATACAACATATCCATTTTTGATACATAAAACTCGTTATATCTTTCTACTAATTTTTCTTTTCCATTTACTTTTATACCTTCATAGTCTAATTCTAATAAGTATTTTTGTTTTCTATTTTTGTATTCGATATATTCATTTTCTTTCAAGCTTGTAATTTCATAATATTTTGATAATGCATTTTTTTCAAATTCTGATGCTGTATTATTTTTTACCTTTTTATATATTGAGTCTAAAACATATTTATCTAGTGCTTCAAGGTATGCCTCATATGCAGTATCATATTTTTTCTCCATTTCTTCACCTATATAATCTGCATTACTTTTTTGATAATTTTCAAAAGCTTTCAATAAATTATTTCTTTTAATCGAAATTAACATTCCATTTATTCCAATTTTAGTTGGTATTAACATCTTTGTTAGTGTATTTGTTATTTTATTAAAAAATGTTTTATCTGCTCCAGTAATTCTTAAGCTTCTTTCTTCCATTTATATCATCCCTTCAAAATACAATTTTTTCATTAGTCCCTATGTTCTCAAGTACTTCATATGTAACATAAACATCCAATCCATTTTCATTTTCATATGTATTTATGTTTTTATTTACTATATTATCTTTATTCTCAATTTCATCATTTAATTCTTCTTCTAATTCCTTTATCCCTAGTGTTTTAGCTTCTTCTTTATTGTATTTTTTTTGTATATTTTCTATCTCTTTATTTGTTGTTTTTACAATAGAAATTGGTAAATAAAAATCTGAAAATATTTTAAACTTATTTTTCGTTTCTATTGTATCATATATTTCGAATTTTGAAACCCCTTTACCTAAATTTATTTTAAAATTATTAAATTTTATAGCATATTTTTCCTCTTGTTCCCCTGTTTCTCTTTTTTCCGTAGTGTTGTACTCGATAAATTTATGTTTTGTATACCAAACTTTGGCTTGTATTTCTCCTTTTGCATGAACATATCTAATTCCTGTATATTTGCCTTCTACCCAACCGTTTATTAAGGTTTCTCCTTCATTTATTGTATCTCCAACTTTAACATTTGCCGTTCCATCTTGTGCACTTATTTTAGTAATGATTCCTGCTTTAT
This sequence comes from uncultured Clostridium sp., assembly GCA_958413095.1. Classification (GTDB taxonomy): domain Bacteria; phylum Bacillota; class Clostridia; order TANB77; family CAG-508; genus CAG-269. The sequence goes on along the minus strand of CATYUF010000026.1, from coordinate 12,645 downwards.
CTGCAACAATACTGCAATATTCATTTTCATCTATTATATCTGGTTTTTCATCAGATTTTACTACTTTTACTATCGCATTTGTTCCTTTTAACTCAATCCCCATCCATGCAATATCATTTCTTTCTAATCTCACCTTATTTATTACTTCTTTTGTATTGAGCTCAGATTTTCGTTTTCCAACAACTAAACCAGATTGGTTTAAATTTTGCATTATATTTTCTAAATTATTTCCGTTTTCTTCTATTACTTCTATATTCCAAACATAATTAGAACTCATTCCTATTAAAATTATTACAAGGATTAGAAATATTGCAAATATTTTTCTTTTTCTATATCTATTCAATATGAAAGGAAATCCTTTCTTCTTTTTAATTTTCAATTTACATTTAGTAGTTTTAGCAATTTTACATATCTTCTTAAAATCTTTAATTTTTATATTAAAGGCTAATCTAATCTCTTTTTCTTTCTTTATGTTCCATACAGGTATATTTTCTTTTCTACATATATTAATAAATCTTTCAATATAATATCCTTCAATAGAAATTCTTAAATAACCAGTAATATAATTTTGTATAGTTTTAACTATCATAAATCTCTCCTTTTACCTCATGATTTTGGGGTCGGAGACAAAAATCATTTTCCTCAATTAATTTCTTATTTTACTTTTTAGTTAGCATCTTATTTAACTTTGGAGGAATTTAGAAATGATTTTTGTCTCCGACCCCAAAATCACAAAATCAGCAACATCACTTTTTAATCTATTGTTCTTTCTAATTCAAAACTCTCTATTTTCCCTGTTACTTTTATATCATCATCTGTCATATTTTCTAATTTTAGATTGTATCCATTGATATTTACTATTCCAATATATGTGCTTATCCTCACAAAAAATTCTTCATATTCTAGTATTCCCTTATAATTTTCTATTACCATTTCATCAAATCCTAATATTGATATTTTTGGAGTATTGGAATATATTTCTTTTGGTAAATCTAGTATTTTGTCAATTTTATTTAATCTACTCGCCCTATTTTCATATCTTTTTTTCATTTTTATATCAAACCTTTCTTTTTAATCTATATATTGGATTGATTTTTTATTTCTTTCTATTTAGATTTTCCTTTTTATGATTACATTTCTTTTTGTGTTAATTTTCAAATTGGTCCAAACTTTTAAATTCATATCCCATATTTCTTGCTTCCTTTATTATAGTATCTAAAACATTTGTATTAGTTTTTGAATTGCCATGTAACAAAATGATTTCTCCATTATGAAAATTTTCTATAATTTTTTTCTTTGCCTCTTCTTCACTTGGCTGCTTCTTTTCGTTCCAATCTTGATAAGCAAATGACCACATTACATTTTTATATCCTAGTGAATTTGTTGTTTGCAAACTTCTTTCACTAAATTCTCCCTTTGGTGGTCTTATATATTTCATTTCATAATTAAATTTTTCATATATTGCTTGATGTAATTGTATTACTTCTTTCTTTATTTCTTCTTCTGATATTTCTGGGAGACATTTATGATTAACAGTATGTATTTAAGCTATACCTATGACACTTTTTTCTGTATTACTTGCTATTAGTATATTTCGACAATTTACTTTGTAGACAATTATTAAACTTTTGAAAATGTAAGTTCTACTGTAATTTTTTTTGTTTTATCAAAAGTTACCTTTTTTACTAGCTTTTTTAAAATCTCATTATCTGGATTTTCTATCTTCAAAAATTCCTTTGCTAGTTTTTCCATTCTTTTGTATTCATTATTTTTGTTTTTTAACTCTTTACCATTTTGTTTAATTTCTTTTCCGAAGTTTATCTATTTCGTGTTTTATTTTTGATTTCTTTTCGCTCATTATCTCATACAGCTCTTTGAACTTATCTAATGTTATTTGTTTTGTTACTTTCTTTTCATATAAGTTTACTATTTCATTTTCTATTTTATTAAGTTCCTTATTTTTGTATGTAAGTTCACTCTGCATTGCATTTTCTGTACTTTTAGCTTTTTTATGTGCTTTATTATATATAGCTTTTAATTCTTTGGAAGTATAGTCTATCTTTTTAATTTCTTGGATTACTGTATTTCTTACTGCATTCATTAGTATTTTTTCTCCAATAACAACATTATCACACAAACTTTTATAATCTGCTCTTTTACTACATACTGCAAAATTTCCTTCCCAATAAATTTTTCCAGACTTTGTTTTGCTTTTATTATGTTGAAATCTAGCCTTATTTCCACATTCTCCACAATATACAAGGTCTTTTAATGGATATTCATATTTTTTCTTGGTATCTATATTGTATGAACTTAATTTTTCCTGTACTTTATTCCATAACTCTTTACTTATAATAGGCTCGTGCATATTTTCCTTTATTATATAATCTTCTTTAGCTTTCATTTTTCCTTTTTTTATTTTAGGACTTATTTGTTCTTTTTTTCCACTTACTACATTGCCTATATATACTTGATTTTTGAGCATACTTCCTATTTGTGTTCTTAACCATAAATACCTACCATCTGGATTTCTGCTATTTAAACTTTTCTTTGTTATTGACATTTTCATATAAACTCCTGGTGGTGTTATATTTTTTTCGTTTAAATAGTCTGCAATCTTTATAGTAGACATTCCGTTATTTGCATACATTTCAAATATTTCTTTTACTATATATTCTACATTTTCATCTATTATTAAATGATTTTTTACTTCTGTATCTTTTTTATAGCCATAAGGAGCAATTCCTGCTTGATATTCTCCTGCATTCATTTTCTTCTTTTTTACGCTCTTAATTTTATTTGAAATATCTTGAATGTAATAGTCATTAAAGCTTAATTTAAAAGATAAAAATTGTAATCCTCTTGAATCTATTGTGTCTATTCCATCTCCGAATGGCTATATATCTTATATTCATTTTAGGCAAATATCTTTCTAAATAATAACCTGTATCTATATGATCTCTGCCAAATCTTGATAGATCTTTTGTTATTATACAATTCACTTTTCCATCTTCTATATCTTGTATCATCTGTTTAAATCTCGGTCTATCAAAATTTCCACCTGTATAACCGTCGTCTACATATTCGTCAAACACTTCAAATTCCATATTCTTGCTAATAAAATTAGCAATTATATCTCTTTGGTTTTCTACACTTTCACTTTCTTTTTTTCCTCTATCTTCATCAGATAACCTTATATATTTAGCTACTGCATATTTTTTCACTATCATATTCCTACCACTTCCTTGTATGTTTCTTGTTCTTTTATATTACCGAAAGTTAGTGTAACTATAATGTTTTTATTACTATCAAATTCAATTTTTTTAATTAGTTTTGAATATATTTCTTTACTAGGATTTTTTAACTCCAACATATCTTTTGCTAGTTTAATTATCTCTATATAGTTTTTTCCTGTATCTTCTTTTTGTAATTCCATTATATCTGTTTCTATTTGATGAATTTGTATCAGCAATTCTTTTTTTTCATTTTGTAATTTATTATAGATCATTGTAAAGTCCTCTGCTGTTATAAGCTTATGTATTTTATCTTGATAAACTTCTTGTGTAGCTTGCTCATTTTCATCAATTTTGTTTTTTATTTCATTTCTTTGTTTCTTTAGTATATTTGTTTTATTTTGTATTTTTTCTTCAGCATTTTTAAAAACACTTATTATTTCATCTTCTGTATAAGCAATTTGCTCTATTTCTTCTCTAATTGTCTCTTTAACTTTATTTTTTACCATTTCTTCTGTTATTGGCTTACACTTGCAACTTCCATTTTTATTTTTGGTAGAACACATAAAAGTTCTTTGTTCCCATACAGCTCCACTCTTTCTTTGATTTCTTCTTACTTTATATGTAGCTTTTCCTCCACATTCTGCACAAAAGATAAATTCTTTTAGAGGAACTTCATATTTTTGAGTTAATGTATTTCTGTGTCTATTTAATTTATCTTGTGTTTTTCTCCAAGTAAGTTTATCAATTATTGCCTCGTGCATATTTTTCACAATAACATATTCCTCCCTGTGTGTACTTCTTACTTTTTCAACTTTGTGGCTTATTTTTTGAAATTTTCTACCTACTACATTTCCTATATACACTTCATTTTTTAGCATTTTTGCTATCTGTTCACTATGCCATATATAACCTTTAGGATTTTTACTTTTTCTATTCATACATACAGGTATTTTCAAATATATTGCAGGAGCTTCAATATTTCTTTCATTTAGTTTTTCTGCTATTTTTAATGTAGACATTCCTTTATATACATACATATCAAATATTTCTTTAACTATCTGTGAAGCATAATCGTCTATTACTAAATGATTTTTTATATTTTTGTCCTTCTTGTAACCATAAGGAGCTATTCCTCCTTGAAATTCCCCTTTTTCTATTTTTCTGTTTTTCACACTTTTTATTTTGTTAGAAATGTCTTGTGCATAATAATCATTGAAACTTAATTTAAAAGTCAAAAATTGTAATCCGTCTGGATTTATTGTATCTACCTTATCTCCTATTGCTATGTATCTAATGTTGTTTGTTGGCAAATATCTTTCTAAATAATAACCTGTATCTATATGATCTCTGCCAAATCTTGATAAGTCTTTTGTGATAATGCAATCTATTTTCCCATCTTCTATATCTTTTAACATTTGCTTAAAACCGTGGACGATTAAAATTAGTTCCTGTATAGCCGTCATCAACATATTCTCCTATCGCCTCTAATTCTTCGTGTTCATTTATAAAACTATCTAATATATCTCTTTGATTTTCTATACTCTCACTTTCTCTATCGTCTCCATCATCTCTTGACAAACGCATATATTTAGCTACTTTATAATTATTTATTCTTAACATTTTCCCTCCCTCCTAGAATAAATAACCTGTTTGCTATTACATTTTACTTTTTCAATGGTTTTAAATAAAATGTGCAAATCCATTATTTTTTTAAATTTTCTATATTCTCAAAATTTTCAATAAAAGTTTTTTCTAATAAACTTGTTAATATTTCTTTTAAATCTTCCTCTCCATATATTTTCTTTACTGTACTTTCTTCGTCTTTTAACTCTTGCATATCTTCCTCCTAACTTTTATATTAAAAGGTATTTTTGAATATTACATTTTATGAATAAAATTATTCATTTAGTAATTCTGAAAAGACATTTTCTAAAATAACTTCTGCCTCTTTCATTGTTTTTCTAGGGTGGTGTAAATGTATTTCTTTTAAAAATTCTTTAACTATCTTTTCATCTGTTATCTGTATTTCTCTATTTATAAGAACATAGAAGATACAAGTTGCATACGCAATGAGATCATTTGCAGACAATAACCAGTTAAAATTAATTCTATCTAATAAATCATTATTAACTAATACATTCTCTTTGTTTTCTATGTTTTCTTGTGTTACTTCTGCTATATTTTTTAATATATCTTTCAGTCCATTCTGTGAAATATTTTGTTCATATCTTTTATATCCTAAAATATAATAGCTAACAGCCTCTTTCATAGTATAATTTTTATTTTTTATATTCTTTTTCATTTAAAATTCCTCCTAACAAAAAAACAAGCTCATTTGCCTGTTTTATCTTTCTCTATCTTTTTTATTTTGTTTTGATCTTTTTATTTTTTCTCCTATCATTTTTCGTTCTTTTGACTTTAACATTTCTTTTACTTTTTTATTCAATTCTTTGTCTATAATACTTTCTTTAAAGTATTCTGGATATTTTATTTCTAGTGCATTTACAAAATATGGTGCATAACTACAACAAAATATATTGCTAACATTATAATTACTTGATACTTGTCCTTTTTCTACATCTATTTCACTATCATAATTACAACCATTAAATAAGCTAAATGCCATTCTAGTAACTTTTGCACTTGTATTTGCTCTGCTAATATTGTTGCTTTGTACTTCATTTTTCCAAATGATTTTATTTTTATATGTGTAGGAATACTTTTATTTTTTTCTATTCTTCTTGTTATAGGAATAATTATTGTTGTTGGACTATGCTTGTTTCCTATATCATTTTGAATAATCAAAACTGGTCTTATTCCTCTTTCCTCACTTCCTACTGTTTTTCCTAAATTAGCAAGATATATTTCATTTCTTTTAATTTTACTTATCATTTTTTTGCCTCCTGCGATATTTCTTTAGTTGTTCTATCTGTTCTTTATCTTCTTGTTCTATTTCTTCAGCTGTTTTATTTTTACTTGCTCCTAATATTACTAAATACATAAGAACAGCTATTACAATCATACTGATTATTAGTATTTTTAATATCATTGTTTGATTTTCCTTTCTCGTTATGTTAAAAGAACTCTAAAAGATTTTGAGGTATATTGATATTGCATACCTTATTTTTAGAGTTCTTTTTGTTTTTCTTTTATACCTTTTTATAATTCATTAGACAGATGTTTTGCTAACATCTTCATAGGTGGTATTCGGCATACCCCTGTCCGTTTCTAACCGACTTGTATTCATTGCGTGGGACGGTTTTTTCACGCTCGTGCTATGACTATACAAAAGTTTCTTTCCTTTTACACTTATCTTCGCCTTATTAGTTGCAAACTAATATTTAAGTAATACTAATATTACTAGCTCAAGCAATCAAAGGACTGTATCTAATGAATTTTTATTCACTTTTCAATGTGCTGTATATTTTTTCTGAAGAAAAACAATATTTTTATTGCCTCTCACCTTTAACAGCGATTGAAAAGATAAAAACTTGAACTTTTTTTTTAAAATTTTTTTAATTTAACAATTTTTCTGCAAAATTTTCATCTTTTATGATATTTATTGCATATTCAATTAAATAACTTTTTAATTCTTAATCTATTTTTTTATTTTCGTCTTTTGAATATTTATCAATTAATGGCATTATTTTATTTATTACTAAAATTAATGATACTTCATCTGTTTTGGCTTTTAACAATAATTCATAAAATTTTGTTTTATTTTTCATTTTCTACCTCCAGATAATCTTTTAATTTTTCAATTTACTTACTGCACTTTCAGTTATATTCATTCCATTTGCTATTTCTTTCACATTTTTATTTTGGGAATAATACTGTATAATTATCTAGTAAGTATTTTTTATGTTTTAAATAATCAATTCTTCTATGTAATAAAGCTGTTCTCATATAGTTTATGTATCTAGCAAATACAATATCATCTTTATATTCAACATTTTCTTCAAATTTTTCTTTCATTTCTTTCCTCCATTCAATCTTTTTTTTATTGAACAGAGGTGGACTATGACAGCCACAATTAAAAATTAAAAGAACTTTTATAGAAAACAAAAAGAAGTCAATATTACTCCTTGTAATTTTGACTTCTTTTTTTATGTACTTATTTAAAAACTACCCCTTTTACTTTCACTAGCCATACTCCTTGTGCAGTGTAGAGTATGTACTTTGGACTCAATAGAACAACACTACACTAAATTACCAACTTATTTCTTTTATCTTTTGGTAATTTAGTATTTAGGTAGTTTATTTATTGGATCATCTTTTATAAATATCAAAAAAACAATATTGCTTTTTGAATTTATTTCAAATTTATAATCCGTCTCCTTTCGTCTTTTTTGTACTTTCTTTTGTACTTACATTTTTTGTTATATATTAACACTTTTAGCATAAAAAATTTGTCGAAACTTGTAAAAGCACTAACTTTTTTACAAAATTTTACATATTTTTTCATGTTTGCATTTATTACTCCTGTAAATCATTTCTTGCACGGCATTCGTGCAAGAAATGATTTTTTTATAATAAAATTGGAAAAAGTATATTATACAGGAAAGAGATGAAATATATGAGAGCCAAAAGACTTAACTCTAAATCTAATATAATTGGAAAAAATGTTAAAAAATACAGAACAGCTAATAACTATACACAAGAAGAATTATGTCATAAATTAGACTTATTTGGCTTGAATTTATACCATTCTGATATTTATCTTATTGAATATAATAAACGAATTGTTAGAGATTATGAAGCTCTAGCTTTTGCTAAAGCTTTCAATATAAGTTTAGATGAACTTTATTCTGGAACAGAAAATGAATTAGAGTAAAAAAATAATCCAGTTTAAAATACTTGGATTATTTTTAGCAATATTATATTAAAATATTGTCTTTAATTTATCTATAAATTTAACTTTTTTATTATTTGTTTCTTTCTTATTACTTTTTCTTTCTTCATATCCACTCATAAAGTTAAATCGCTCTGTTATCTTTATTATATGAATATCATTTTTTATCTTCTCATAATCAATATTAGGTAGTTTGTAATACTTCCCAACAATATTCTCTGCATTAAAATCTGGTATATATGAAATTATCATAAATTTAGGTAAATAGTATTTTTCAGAGTATTCTTTAATTATTTCAAATCCCCCTGCATTTTTTTGACTAAAATTCCCTCTAAAAATATCTGTTATAACAATATCTGGTTTTAGTTCTTCTATTTTTTCTCTTTCTTCCTCATTAGTTAACGCATAACCTATTATTTTATAATCTTCATTATCAACATCTAAATTAGATATAATTTTATCTATAATTCTCTTTTCATCATCTGCAATTAAAATTTTTAATTTTCTATTCAAGCAATAAATTTTATTATTGCTTACTAATTTTTTTCTTTCATATACTCCTCCGTTTTGCACGAATATCGTGAATTTATATTTAAAAAAATATAGGCAGATTTAATTATTCATTTTTTTATATTGTAATTTGTATTATATACTATTTTTTCCATTTTTCAATATTTTAACGAAAATTGTTGCTTGTAATCCCCTCTACAAATACTATTTTTTGCTATATTATAAGTAATTTATTTTAAATGGAGTGAGCTTAAATGGATTTATCTGAAGCAATGCGTTTGAGAATTCAAGAACTGATAGCTGAATACAATACTAATGCTAATCAATTAGCATTGTCTTCTGGTTTCAATCGTTCTAATATTAATAAATTTCTGAGAAAAAAGAATAAATCAATAAAAATAGAATCAATAACTTTAATATGTCAACGTCTTGGAATTTCTTTAAAGGATTTTTTTGATAGTAAACTATTTGATGATGTTGAAATTAATGATTAAATAGGAGGCATAATATGCCCCTATTTAATCATTTTATCGTAACTTTTCCTTTTGGTTATCTTCGCCCCATATATCTGCTAAAGTTATAGTTCTTAATCCATCTTTGCTTTTCCCTAAAGATATTGATTCTAATTTTACATTTCCCATCTTTAAACCTTTTTCAATTAATTCAAAATATCTTCTTTCTTCTTCTGTCCCATTCATATTTATTCCTTTTAATACTATATCACTAATCTCATCATTTCTTATTTCGTTTCTTAATCTTCTTATGCTTGTTGAAAGAGAACTTTCTTTATCGTTTCTCGAAAATTTATTGCAAACTTCTTTTGCTCTTTCAAAATCTTTTGTACCTGTCAAATTCTTTATTACTGTTCTCATTGCTTGATCTAATTCTCCACCACATAATTCTTGTATCTGCATAACTGTTTTTTCTGGATTTTGTATATGGTATTGTTCTGGCTTTTCCATTAAAGCTGTCTTTATTTGAATTAAAATTTGCCTTTTTTCTTGTTCTTCTGTTAATGCAAATCTAGTTTTTGGTTTGCTTTCTATTCTTTTTTTAGTTTCTTGCTCAAGAATCTCATTTGCTGTCTGAACATTTAAAGTACCATTTGCAAGTTCTTTTGTAATTAACTCTATATTTGCAGGTATATTATTTCTTATTCTGTCAAATACTTGTTTCTGATTGATTTTCAATATTTTATTTTCGATTCTGTATCTTACTGCTCCTACAACAATTTCATTATTTCGATGCATTTCTGTTGTTAACTTTCTTTTTAAAGCTTTTAGTTCTTCTAATTCATCTGTTTGATTTTGAGCAATATCAACAGCTTCTGCTAACTTTCTAATTATTGTTTTCCTATTTTTATTCATATAGTAATCAATTTTATCTTTTGGAGTTAAATTTAATTTTTCTAACACTTCTGTTTGCATTAAATAATATAATTTTTCTGCTTAATCAATAGTTAATTGGTAATCTTCTATTTTCTTAAGTTCTACCAATATGTCATTAGCCCCTTTTCTTTTTTCTTTTTTTGAAAGTTCTTTAATTCCGTTTATTATTTCTTCTATTTCTACTATAACTAAATTTATTAATTCAACATCTTGTTTCGGTAACTCTTTTTGTTGTTTAACTTCATTTTTATTGCTATTAAAAAATAGTTTTTTATATTTTTCTCTCATTTTCTCCATTCTTGAATGAGCATATCTATTTTTACTATCTATGATTTCTTTAGCACTGTAAACTCTAACTGCATTAGGTTTTCTTTCTATTTCTAATTTACATTGTATGATTTCTTCGATTGGTATATCTAACTCAAAAGATATTAATTCTAAATCAAATCCATTTTTTATCAATTTTTTAATTTCTTCTACTTTGCTATTTTCTATCATATTACCACATTTCCTTATTTTTACTTTCCTAGTATATTTTATCTATGTATTTTTAGAATATATCTTTTGTAAACATTATAAATTATATCATAAGAATATTGAATTTTCAACATTTTTATAAACATTATGATGTTTATATTTTTTTATCTCACTTTGTTAAAGGGGAGCTTCATTCGCTCCCCTTTTTAGACAATTTCTTCTACTGTCAGATTATCCCTCTAATCTCAAGTCCTCTACTTTTTGCATTCTCATTACTGAAATTTCATAGGCATTTCTATATTCTCCTGCCTCTGAATCATTTGAATATCTTTTTAAATACTCTCTGCTTTGGACTCTACCATAGAGCTTTACTCGATTTCCTACTTCAAACTCGCTTACCCACTGAGCTATTCTTCCCCAAGCAATACACGGAATATAATCCGATTTTCCATACAATCTGTTAACTGCAATCATTAAATCAGTTATCTGTCTTCCTAAAGGTGTTTTTCTGAATACTGGTGGTTTGCAAAGATACCCATCAAGATAAATTAAGTTTGCATTTGTGATTTCTTCCAGTTCATCTTCATCTTCATAGATGTTAATAGCAGTTACAAACAAAAATAATTCCAAATGTCTGCGACCATCTTCTCCCAATTTATTATAAGATCTGAACTGTCCTGCTACTTCAACCCATTTACCTTCAAGCGATTTCTTCAGCATTTCTTTTCCTATCATCAAATCAGATACCATTATTGGAACTAAATCTTCTGTCCCACTTAATCTTTCTACTCTGACTCTTGTTCGATAGAATTTTTCCCACAGTACCTCGTGGCTGTATTCAAATTCAGCCTCAATTCTGCCACTAACAAATACTTTGTTAAACTCGCTAAAAAGTCTTTCTGTACCTGAATTTTCCTCCTGTCTTGTTATGACATTGTTCTCCCGTCTTGCAACTCTTGTTTCATCTGACATTGTACTTTCCTCCTGTTTTCTTTTTTTGCTTATAGTACATTTAGTAGAAGAATCATTCTAAATTGTTTACATACCAAATTCCTGTGTATGTATTCAAATAAAGAAATAATTTCTTCATCTTTATATATATAAACAATACACTTATTATATCACTATTTTACATTTTTGTAAAGGTTATGTAAAACTCCACCAGATACATCTAGTGGAGTTTTATCTCAATACAAAAATACGATACTACATCAGTCGGTAAAGTCTGAGAAATTCTCAATCTCATTCTCAAACATAATAATCTTCTGCAATTCTGAGAGAAAAGTCAAAAGTTTTACCTTCTTATTACTTTCATACTTTTGCACAAAATCATTTATAAATTTCGAGAATGTCATACGAACCATCATTGACTGTTCAATAGGAATATTAGCTTCTACAAAAATAATATCAAAAGCCATTCTTCCTTTTTTAACAGCTGTACTTGCAATTTCAACAATCTGTTTTTGTTCCTTTGCAGACATCTTGCTTAATCCCATTGCTTTTAATACACAACGGACTCTTTCTTCAACAGGCTGTGTTTTATCAACACTTGCCAATGTTTCCTCGAAGTCTTTGATTTCCGGCATACAATCCATCTTAACTCTAGGTTTAAAAGTAACATTAGACTCTCCTAATTTTTCTTCAACACTCATTGTTGTCTTTTCTCTTGCTTGTTCGTTAGAGTTTTCTTCTGTAGAAGGTTTATCTTCCATTTTAAAAGAATACTCTTTATACTGTCGAGTTACATTCAAAAATGACAACATTGTTGCTGAATATTTTTTCAGCTTTTCAGAAACCTGCTGACCAGACCAAATTTTGTCCCACTCTGTATAGAAAACATTCTTTCCATCTAAAGCCTTTTTTAATTCTTTCCAAGTAATCTTCTCGACTTCTGCTGATACAATTACTAAATTTGTAAAGAATTCCTGTCTTTTATCCATTTCCAACCATTCAGCTACTAATTTTGCAAAATGTTCAAAAGAAGTTGCATTTTTAGCAAATTCTTCTAATTCTGGAATGCTTATTTGCTCTACTTTTTCAGTGGATGGTCTGCCTCTTTTCTTCTTTGAGCATTCAGTCTGTTTAGAGTTTTTATTTTCTGTTGCTTTCTGTTCAGTTTGTTCAGAATTTTCACTCTCTGTTACTTCCTGTTCAGTCTGTTCGGAGTTTTCACTCTCTGTTA
>CATYUF010000025.1 GCA_958413095.1 uncultured Clostridium sp. | reverse complement strand
TGATTTAAAATATCCATATTCAACACGTTCTGGGCTGTTCGGCTTCTACGCAGGCAACAACAACAACGGCAACAACACGTCTGGTGCGGCTTCGATTTTTTGCACTCTAACACTGCTCTCAATTTGGGAGGTACAAGGTATAGTAAATTTAAGGATTTGCTATTAGTTACCAAGTGTTAAAGAAATTTATATCCATTGCCTTTGGCAAAAACATATATTAAATGTAATTTTTGGTTAGTAATTGAAAAATGAAAAGGCAAAAATTATTAAAGAAATCTTTTGAGTTTATAATAAATTTGAAAGATTGAAGGAAAAGAGGCATATAGAATTAAAATTTTTATATGTCTCTTTTTAATATTTTACTGCAAGGAGGAAAAAATAAATATGGCAAATGAATTATTGATATATAAGAAATATTCGGATTTATATTATTATGCATATAATTTATTAGAAAAATATCCTAAAAAAGAAAGATTTGGATTAGCTTCTGATATAAAAAATTCAATGAATGAAACTCTTAGAAATATGATGTATGCTCAAAAAGTTGGAGTAAATCATAAAATGGAGTACTTAAATAAAATAGATGCAGAATTATTGTATCAAAGATTTTCTATAAGGTTTTCTTATAATAAACAATATATATCACCTAACAATTATAAGACTTGGAGTTTAAAAATAGAAGAAATAGGAAGAATGTTAGGGGGATGGATTAAATCATGCCCAAAAGAATAAATAATATATATGATAAAGCATTAACATTTAGTAAAATAAGAGATGCATATAAAAGAACATCAAAAAGGAAAAGAAAAACAAAAGATGTAATAGAATTTGAAATGAAATTAGAAGATAATATAATAAAAATATATAAAGAATTGAAAAATGGAACATATCAAATTGGAAAATATAAAAAATTCACAGTATATGAACCAAAAGAAAGAATAATACATTGTCTGCCTTTTTATGATAGAGTTGTACAACAATTATATGTGCATGAATATATTTTACCATATATGATAAAAAAATTTATATCAACTTCATTTGCATGTATTCCAGGGAGAGGAACGAGAAAATGTGTTGCAACTATACAAAAATTTATGTTAGAAGCTAATAAAAAATGGGATAAACCATATTTTGTAAAATATGATATTTCTAAATTTTTTTATAGTATTGATAAAGAAATTTTATATGAAATTATGAAAAAACATTATAAAGATATAAAATTTTTAGAATTGACTAAAAAATTTATAGAATTTTCAGAAAAAGGAGAACAGGACAAAGGCATACCTATTGGAAATTATACTAGTCAATATTTTGCTAATATTTATATGAATGAATTAGATAAATATATAAAAGAACAACTAAGAATAAAATATTATGCAAGATATATGGATGATGGAATATTAATTGTAGAGAATAAAAAAATAGCAAAAGATATGTTAAATAAAATTGAATTTTTTGTTAATAATAAATTGAATTTACAACTAAACAAAAAAAGTACATATTTTCCATTAAAACAAGGTTGTTTATTTTGCGGATACAGAATATATTTACATCATAAATTAATTAAGAGAAGTAATATTAATAGAATGAAAAAAAGAATAAAAAAATGGAATAGAGAATGGGAAAGCAAACAATATAATTTTCAATATTGGAGACAAAGTTTTTATTCTTGGAAAGGATATGCAGAATTTGCAAATTCTAAAAATTTAATAAGAAAATTAGAAAAGAGTATGAAGTATATTGTACAAGAAGAAAACAGTTATTTATGAAATATAAAATAGTAAGTAAATATAAAATATTTTGAAATATTTAACTTGTAGAGAATTTAAGATTCTACAATGCAAGTGGGAACAAACTTTAAAATTCGACATATAATATAGTATAGTATAGTATCAAATAAGGTACTATATTGGAGGTGACTTTTATGGAGCCACAAGAAAAGATATATTGTTATGACAATAGAGAAGAAAAATGCAACAAAAAAAGAAATTGCTTATATATTGTAGCAACTATATTATTAGTAGCATTTACTTTAGTAATAGGAATAATTATAGGAGCTGCTCTAGCAGGAACAATACTTGTAGCATTACCAGCAATTATAGTATTAGCAATAGTTCTAGGTTTACTTCTAATATTAACTTTAATATTATTGGTATGTTGTAGGAAGAAAGAGAAAAAATGCAAATGTTGTTGTAACTAAATGAGATTTTTAGACTGTTCAAAAATATATAAATATTTTAGGAACAGTCTTTTTGAACTGATAAAATTATTAAAATATATAATTTTATTACTAAAAAATAAAACAGAGTATAACTTAATATATTAAATATAAAAAACATTCTAATATTATAAATTATTAAATATTAGAATAGTTTTTTAAATCTGAATTTATTAAAGATTAAATTTCCTCAACACCAATATAAGGAGCAATAAAATTCCACACATCATCCTTATAAATTTTTCTTTCAGAAGAAAATGGCAAAGTAGGAATATCTCCGATAGGATTAAGTTCTTTTTGTAGAGCTTTTACAGTATCATCTACCTTAGTAATAGCGATTTTGTCAGCTTTATTAGCTAAAATTAAACAAGGTAAACCAGAAGAAATGATATAATTATACATTAACTTATCATTACTTGTAGGAGAATGTCTAATATCTACTAAAAATATAATTAAAGAAATTTCTTTTCTATTAAAAAGATAATTTTCAATGAATTTTCCTACTTGTTCTTGTTCTTTTTTAGACATTTTACTATAACCATAACCAGGCAAATCAACAAAATAAAATAAATCATCTATATTATAAAAATTAATTTGACGGGTTTTGCCAGGTTCACTACTTGTTCTAGCTAATTTTTTTCTATTAATCATTGTGTTTACAAAACTAGATTTTCCAACATTAGATTTACCTACTAAAACAATTTCAGGTAAATTATTTTTAGGGTATTGTTTTGGGCCTACTGCTGATATTTCAAATTTCGGATTTTTAATATTCATTTGATAACTCCTTACTATATTTTTATTCGGTCTAAAAATTTTTGATATTATTACATTTTAAAAAGTTTTATACAAGCATATCTATATTGAAAAATTTAGAAATAGCTATACTTGTATAAATTCTTTATATTTTTTATTTATTTTAGATATAATATTTATTTTTTTAATTCAATTTTTTCTAATCCACCCATATAAGGTCTTAGAACTTCAGGAATTATAACACTACCATCAGGTTGATAATTATTTTCTACAATAGAAATAAGCATACGAGGTGGAGCTACAACAGTATTATTTAAAGTATGAGCAAAGTAATTTCCATTTTCACCTTTAATTCTAATTCCTAATCTTCTAGCTTGGGCATCTGTTAAATTAGAACAGCTTCCAACTTCAAAATATTTTTGTTGTCTAGGAGACCAAGCTTCAACATCACAAGATTTTGCTTTTAAATCAGCCAAGTCACCAGAACAACATTCTAAAGTTCTTACTGGAATATTCATACTTCTAAAGAATTCAACTGTATATGACCACATTTTATCATACCATTCCCAACTATCTTCTGGTTCACAAACTACAATCATTTCTTGTTTTTCAAATTGATGAATTCTGTAAACTCCTCTTTCTTCAATTCCATGAGCACCTTTTTCTTTTCTAAAACAAGGAGAATATGATGTCATATTATATGGCAGATTTTCTTTTCTTAATATTTGATCTTTAAATTTACCAATCATAGAATGCTCAGAAGTACCAATTAAATATAAATCTTCTCCTTCAATTTTATACATCATAGCATCCATTTCTTCGAAACTCATAACACCAGTTACGACATCAGATCTAATCATATAAGGTGGAATACAATAAGTAAATCCTTTATTAATCATAAAATCTCTAGCATATGTTAAAACGGCAGAATGAAGTCTTGCAATATTTCCCATTAAATAATAGAAACCATTCCCAGCAACTCTTCTAGCACTATCTAAATCAAGTCCACCAAGGTTTTCTAAGATTTCTCCATGAAAAGGAATTTCATAATCAGGAACTATTGGTTCACCATATTTTTGGATTTCAACATTTTCACTGTCATCTTTACCAATAGGAACTGAAGGGTGCATAATATTTGGAATTTTCATCATTCTATTTTTAATTTCTTCAGAGTATTCATTTTCTAACTTTTCATTTTCTTCTAATTTTAAATTAACTTCTTGAACTTGTTTTTTTATGTTTTCAGCTTCTTCTTTTTTTCCAGCTTTCATAAGTTCACCAATTTGAGAGCTTAAAGATTTTCTTTCTGCTCTTAAATTATCTCCATTTAATTTAGCTTCTCTATTTTTTATATCAAGTTCTAAAACTTCATCAACTAGAACTAATTTCTGATCTTGAAATTTATTTTTAATATTTTCCTTTACTAATTCAGGATTTTCTCTTAAAAGTTTAATATCTATCATTATTTATTACCTCCAAATGAATTAATTTTTTTTATTGAAATTTATAGAAGGGTAGATAATATAACTTATAAATATATATTTAGTGTGTATAAACTGGAAAAATATAATTTATAAATATACATAATTATAAGTTATATATTAGGAATATAATTTTTTTCTATATCTTCTACTAATTCAAATCTTACTTTTTGACCAGTTATATTGTCAGGTCTTTCAGGGATTTCCTCTAAAAACATTTTCTCAGGTCTTACCCAGATTGTTTTGCCATCTTCTCTATTATATAAAGGTTTGTAAACGACCATTTTTTCTTTGGTTTCCGAGTCGTAAGCGACATTTTCTACAAAATAAAAATTACCTTTGAAATGACGATAAACACGACCTATTTTTACTTGCTCCATTATTAATCTCTCCTTTTAAATTCAATTAGTATGGTTATTATATAATATTTTCTAATAATTGGCAACAAATTGGGTAAAATAATTATGAATACTCTACAATAAGAAAAGTGATTGATTTGAATGGAGATAGAATATGATAATTGCAATAATTAAATTTATGATATATTCAACATTAATAGTTCTAATTTCAAAATATGTATTAGTTAGAATATTAAGAAAATTAAGCGAAAATTTGAATTTAAAACCACATACTATTGGAAATATTACAGGAATAGCAACATCTGTACCTGAGTTTTTAACAGTAAGTATATCAAGCTTTAAAGGACTAATGGGAACAAGTATATATAATATATTTAGTTCTAATTTAATAAATTTATTGCAATATATTATTTCGGTAATATTAACTAAAAACTATAAAGAAATAAAAAATAAGGGGATTTTATACAATATAATATTAGCGATAATCACAATAATAATTCCACTTATATTAATAACTTTAAAAATAGAATTAAGTATATATAGTGTACCTATTTTTCTACTTTTATATTTTGTGTTTTGGTATATATCTAATAGAATTCATAAAAAATTTTTACAATTGCAAGACAAGGAAATAGAAAATCAAGAAGAAATAAAAGAGAAAGAAGAAAGAAAAACAAATCAAAAAACATATGTGTATATTATATATTTAATATTAACAAGTGTAAGTTTATATTTAATCGGAAATGAACTAGGAAATAATTTAGAACAATTAGCTAAAATATTTAAAGTATCAGAAAGCATACTTGGTTTTTTATTGGGATTTATAACAAGTATGCCAGAATTAATAACTTTTTTTGAATCTCAAAAACATTATAAGGAACAAAAAGAAAATAAGATTTTAGGAGTAATTGAAGCAACCAATAATTTGCTTACTTCTAATATGTTAAATTTGTTTGTAATTCAAAATATAGGAATAATAATTTTCTTCATAATAAGATATTCTTTATAATTGTTGTTTTTAGTGTTCACTACTATGAAATCACAGTTTAATAATAAATTATTGTCGAGATACTGCATAAGCGACCAAACAAACGATAGTAAGTGTGATTTTTATATTTTGTAGATTGCGACACACAAAGTATAAAACAATAATTTATTATTCATAACTGTTCACAAAAAATTCACAATATTTTTTAGCAAAAGATATTGACAAGTGCTAAAATAGGGTATAATATATAAAAAGATTAGCAATCAAAACAAAAGAGTGCTAAAAGAGGTGAAAAAATTGTTAGACAATAGAAAGAAAAAAGTTTTACAAGCAATAGTAGAAGAATACATAAATACTGCAGAACCTGTAAGCTCAAATTCGCTAACAAGTAATCACGGATTAAATTGTAGTAGTGCAACAATAAGAAATGAAATGGCTGACTTAGAAAAATCGGGATATTTAGATAAGACACATACATCTAGTGGTAGAATACCTTCAGAAAAAGGATATAGATACTATGTTGATGAGCTCTTAAAAGAAGATGACATAAGTTTAGAAGAAATAAAATATATTAGTTCTAAGTTGGAAACAAAAGTAAATGAAATAGAAGATTTAACTAAGATTGCAGCAAATACAATATCAGAGGTTACACATTATACAACAGTTTCAATAGGTCCAAAAGCAACGAGTCAAATAATAGAAGAAATAAAATTCATTTTGTTAGGAACAAGAATGATGATGGCAATAATATTGACAGATACAGGAATGGTAAAAGAAACAATCATAAAATTTGATGAAGATATAACACAAAAGCAAGTAGAAACAATGAATTACATGTTCAATAATAAATTAAAAGGACAACCAATAGAAACAATCGATAGACCATTGGAAGAATATTTATATGATGAAATGACATATAGTGTAAATGTTATAAAACCAGTAATAGAACAGATAAAGAAAGCACTTCAAGATGAACAAATATATTTAGAAGGAGCTAACAAATCTTTTGATTTACCAGAATTTAATAGCTTAGAAGTTGCAAAAAACTTTATAAATGTTTTAGACACAAAAGAACTTGTATCAGATATGTTAAATTCAGGGTTTGCTGAGGATATACATGTGTATATAGGAGAAGAAAATCAAAAAGAAGAATTAAAAGACTTTAGTGTGGTAACATTTAAACACAAAGTAAATGGAAAAGATGTAGGAACAATAGGAATTATAGGGCCTAAAAGAATGGATTATTCAAAAGTAATTTCAGTTATGAAATATATAAATAAAAAATTGAAAGAAATTGAATAGAAAGGTGGAGAAAAAATGCCAGAAGATAAAGAAGAATTAAAAAAAGAAAATAAGGAAGAAAAGAAAAGTAAAAAAACACAAGAAATAGTACCGAAAGAAGATTATGATGAATTAGATGATAGATACAAAAGAATATTAGCAGAATTTGAAAATTACAAAAAAAGAAGTAGTAAAGAAAGAGAAAACTTATATAATTCTATATTATCAGATGTTGTAGAAATTATTTTGCCGGTATTAGATAATTTAGAAAATGCAGCAAAAGTTGAAACAAAAGATGAAAACTACAAACAAGGTGTAGAATTAGTTTTAAAACAATTTAAAGATGTTTTAAAATCAAAAGGAATAGAAGAAATAAAAACAGAAGGAGAAACTTTTGATCCAGAGTTACATGAAGCAGTAAGTAGCATTCAAGATGAAAATTTAGGGGAAAAAGAAATTGCTCAAGAATATAGAAAAGGATACAAACTAGGAAATAAAGTTATAAGACATTCTATGGTTGTAGTGGCAAATTAGAAATAATTTTACTAAATTTGAATTGAAGTTGATTTTTAGTGGCGGATATAAAGATTAGCAAATTGTTAAAAAGCGAATTTAAAAGTAGAAATCGCAATTCAAAAATTTAGTTAAAACTCTATTAAAAAGTTATTAATTTTAAAATATAAATTTATAGAAGAGTAATTTATCAAAATAATTAACTCTATGAAGAAAGGAAGTTAAAAAGTTATGGGAAAAATTATAGGAATTGACTTAGGAACAACAAATTCATGTGTAGCAGTAATGGAAGGAGGAGAACCAGTTGTAATACCAAATGCAGAAGGAAATAGAACAACACCATCAGTTGTTGCATTTTCAAAAAATGGTGAAAGATTAATTGGTCAAATAGCAAAACGTCAAGCTGTTACAAATCCAGATAATACTGTTATTTCAATAAAAAGAAAAATGGGGACTAATGAAAAAGTTAATATAGATGGAGATTCATTTTCTCCACAAGAAATATCAGCAATGATATTACAAAAATTAAAAGCAGATGCTGAAAATTATTTAGGACAAAAAGTAACACAAGCAGTTATTACAGTACCAGCATATTTCAGTGATAGCCAAAGACAAGCAACAAAAGATGCAGGAAAAATAGCAGGACTAGAAGTATTAAGAATTATAAATGAACCAACAGCAGCATCACTTGCTTATGGAATGGATAAAGAACAAGACCAAAAAATAATGATATATGACTTAGGTGGAGGTACTTTTGATGTATCAATACTAGATATTGGAGATGGAGTATTTGAAGTTTTAGCAACAAATGGTAATACACATTTAGGAGGAGATGACTTCGACCAAGCAATTATAGATTATTTAGTAGACGAATTCAAAAAATCAAATGGAATTGATTTAAAAACTGATAAAATGGCAATGCAAAGATTAAAAGAAGCAGCAGAAAAAGCAAAAATAGAATTATCAGGAGTACAACAAACACAAATTAACTTACCATTTATAACAGCAGATAGTACAGGACCAAAACATTTAGACATGACATTAACAAGAGCAAAATTTGAAGAGTTAATTCATGATTTAGTAGAAGCAACTGCTGGACCAGTTAATCAAGCTTTAAAAGATGCAGGATTAAGTGCTTCAGAAATTCATAAAGTATTATTAGTTGGAGGATCTACAAGAGTTCCAGCTGTTCAAGAAGCAGTAAAAAGAATTACAGGAAAAGAAGCTGATAAAGGTATAAATCCAGATGAATGTGTTGCAGTAGGTGCAGCAATACAAGGTGGAGTTTTATCAGGAGATGTAAAAGATTTAGTTTTATTAGACGTAACACCATTATCATTAGGAATTGAAACATATGGTGGAGTATTTACAAAATTAATTGAAAGAAATACAACAATACCAACAAAGAAATCACAAGTATTCTCAACAGCAGCAGATGGTCAAACATCAGTAGAAGTTCATGTATTACAAGGTGAAAGAGAAATGGCAGCATATAATAAAACATTAGGAAGATTCCAATTAACAGGAATTCCAGCAGCACCAAGAGGAGTACCACAAATTGAAGTAACATTTGATATAGATGCAAATGGTATAGTACATGTATCAGCAAAAGATATGGCAACAGGAAATGAACAAAATGTATCAATAACAGCTTCAACAAACTTAACAGATGAAGATATCGATAAAGCTGTAAAAGATGCAGAAGCACATGCAGCAGAAGACAAAAAGAAAAAAGAAGAAATAGAAGTGAAAAATAATGCTGAAAGCTTAATCTACAATAGTGAAAAAACATTAAAAGATTTAGGCGATAAAATAAGCGGAGAAGAAAAAGCAAAAGTAGAAACAGAAATAGATAACACTAAAAAAGCATTAGAAACAAACGATACAGAAAAAATAAAAGAAGCAACAGAAAAATTAACAAAAGTATTCTATGATATGTCAGAACAATTATACAAAACTGCAAATCCAAATGGAGCAGCAGGAGCTAACCCAAACCAAGCTCAAGCAGGAGAAGAAACAAATAACAATGATGGAAATGTATATGATGCAGACTACAAAGTAGAAAATGATGAAGATAAAAAATAATAAATAAAGGGTAAGTACGAGGTTGGAATTTAAAGAAAAAAATCCAACCTCAAACTTTAGTAAAATAGAAAAATAAGTTATAAAGTTTAAATAGTAATAAAATATTAAACAAATACTTAAAAAGTTTCCAATTGTATTTACAGCTAGAAAAGAATAAAGTAAAATAAAATGGTGACTAAAAAATAAATATGATAGATAAAATAATAGGAAAAAATAAGAAAATTTGAAAATACCTAAATAAAAAATGTTAGAAAGAGGAGGAAAATAAAAATGGCAAAAAGAGATTATTACGAAGTTTTAGGTGTAAATAAAAATGCAACAGATGACGAGTTAAAAAAAGCATATAGGAAACTTGCAAAAAAATATCACCCAGATGCAAATCTAGATAACAAAGCAGAAGCTGAAGCAAAATTTAAAGAAGTAAATGAAGCATATGAAACATTATCAAATCCACAAAAAAGAAGAATGTATGACCAATTTGGACCTGAAGGACCACAAGGCTTTGGAGGAGGAGCTGGTGGACCATTTGGAGGACAAAATGGATATTATTCATATAGCAGTTCTGGTTTTGATGGCTTTGGAGATTTTGGAGACTTAGGAGATATTTTTTCTTCATTCTTTGGAGGAGGTTTTGGAGGAAAAAGCTCAAGAAGACAAAATGGACCTAAAAAAGGAGCTGACTTAAATCTTCAATTAGATATAACCTTTGAAGAATCTTTTCTAGGAGTAGAAAAAGAAATTATAATAAATAGAAATGAAGAATGTACTAATTGTCATGGAACAGGAGCAAAACCGGGAACATCTGTTAGTAAATGCCCAGAATGTAATGGAACAGGTCAGGTAAGGCAAGTTCAAAATACAATATTAGGTCAGATGCAAACTACGAGAACTTGTGCTACATGTCATGGTAGTGGAGAAATAATAAAAGAACCTTGTGATATTTGTAGAGGAAAAGGAAAAGTAAGAAAACAACCGAAAATAAAAGTAAAAATACCAGCTGGAATAGATAATGGTCAAACAGTTGTGTTAAGAGGAGAAGGCGAACCAGGAGAGAAAGGTGGACCAAAAGGTGATTTATATATTACAGTAAAAATAAAAAGACATAGTATTTATACAAGAAGTGGAAATAATGTAATATGTGATATTCCAATAAGTATAACACAAGCAACTCTAGGTGCAGAATTAGAAATTCCAATGGTTGATGGAAGCAAAGAAAAATATAAAATACCAGATGCAACACAAACAGGAACAAAATTTGTAATAAAAAATAAAGGATTTAAATCCGTTAATTCAAATGTAGTAGGAGATTTTATATTTAATGTAGTAGTACAAACTCCAAAAAAATTAACAAAAGAACAAAGAGAGCTATTAGTTCAATTGGCAAAAACAATGAATGAGCAACCACCTATCAAGAAAAGAGGATTATTTGGATAAAAACTATTTACGAATATAGAAAAAAATAGTATAATAGTAAAAAAATTGCAGAAGGAGGATTTTTTATGCAATGCGTAGAAAAGATAATAAAAGGATTTAGTAATTATGAGGAGGAAATCAACCGGATAATTAAGGAAAAACGTAAGAAAAATATGTGTTTGAAAGATGCATATGTCACTTTTAAAGAAAAAAGCAATGAAACTAGAAAAGGTAATTCAGTAGAAGAAGGAATAGTACTAGTGTTTTCAAAGAATGAGAATAAGTCAAACCAAAAAAGAAATGTTGCTGTTCAAGGAAAAATAAAAAAATATAAAGATCAATATCATTTTATAAGAAAGAAAATAGATGATATGAGAAGCTTTAGAGAACAGAGGTATATTACTTGGGCAGTAGATAAATGCCTAGAGTTTGACGGAATATATTTATTGCTTTTATCTAGAAAAAGAAGAGGATATCATCGGAAGAAACGATAAAAAGATTAAAAAAGTGGAAATGACGAAAGTTGTTTCCGCTTTTTATAACCTTTATACTAGACATATTTATTAAAAAAATATATAATATAAAAGCAAATGGAATTATTATAAATAGAAAAAATAAGATTATATAATGTTGAGAGTTTTTAAATTTTTTGAATTATAAATTAAAAGTCAAACCTAAAAGAAAGGATTGATAGATAAAAATGAAGAAGAAAGTATTATTCATATCAAGTACAGGTGGACACTTAAATGAATTATTACAATTAGCACCATTATTTGATAAATATGACTATAATATAATAACAGAAAAAGATAAAGCAAATGAAGGACTAAAAGAAGAATATAGAGAAAAACTATATTTTTTACCATATGGCACAAGAGCAAAATTATTTACATATGTATTCAAATATTTATACCTATGTATAAAAACAGTATACTTATATTTTAAGTTAAAACCAAAAGTAATAATAACAACAGGGACACATACAGCAGGTCCAATGTGTATATTAGGAAAAGTATTTGGAAGTAAAATAATTTATATAGAAACATTTGCAAATACAAATAAAAAAACAGCAACAGGAAGATTAATATATCCAATAGCTGATTTATTTATTGTGCAATGGAAAGAAATGCTAAAACTTTATCCAAAAGCAGTATATGGAGGTTCGATATATTAATGATTTTAGTTATGTTAGGAACTCAAAATAATAGTTTTCACAGACTATTAGAGGAAATAGATAAATTAATAAAAGAAAATATGATAAAAGAGGAAGTTATAGTACAAGCAGGATATACTAAATATGAAACAAATAATATGAAAATAATAGACTTAATGCCAAAGGAAGAATTAGAAGAATTACAAGATAAAGCTGATTTAATAATTACCCATGGAGGAGTGGGCTCAATAATTTCTTCATTAGAAAAAGGAAAAAAAGTAATTGCAATACCTAGATTACATAAATATGGTGAACATGTAAATGACCATCAAAAGGAAATTGTAGAAAAATTTAATAATGATGGATGTATAATAGGAATTAATGATGTAAAGGAATTAAAAGAAGCTATAATTAAATCTAAAAACTTTATTCCAGAAACATATGTGAAAAATAATAAAAAGATGTTAAATATAATAGAAAGCTTTATAGATACAATATGAAATAAAAATAAAGTACAGAATAAAATTGTAATGAATTTAAAAAGAATAGAATTTGAATTTAGAGATTAGATTAATAAGTATTAGGTAAAAAATAAATAAAAGACAATTGATTAAAAGAACTTTATAAAATAATAAAAGAATTACTTAAGGTAAATCAAGATAAAAGGAAGGAGATTATGAATATTAAAAAAATTAAATATTCATATAATAACTAAAAATGGAAGAAGAAAGACTAATTAATCCAGAATTAGAAAATAATGGAGAGGAAAGATTAGAAAACTCTTTAAGACCAAAGACATTAGATGAATACATTGGGCAAGATAAGATAAAAGAAAATATGAAAATATATATTCAAGCTGCTAAAAAAAGAGGAGAACCGCTAGACCATGTTCTTTTATATGGACCACCAGGTTTAGGAAAAACAACACTTTCAAATATTATTTCAAATGAAATGAACTCAAATATAAAAATAACATCAGGACCAGCAATAGAAAAACCAGGAGATTTAGCAGCATTACTAACAAATTTATCAGAATTTGATGTTCTATTTATTGATGAAATTCACAGATTGAGTAAAAGTGTTGAAGAGATTTTATATCCAGCACTAGAAGACTATACATTAGATATAATAATAGGAAAAGGACCAAGTGCTAGGTCAATAAGATTAGACTTACCAAAATTCACATTAATAGGAGCAACAACAAAGGCAGGGTCACTTACAACACCATTAAGAGATAGATTTGGAATCGTACATAGATTAGAGTTATATTCAGTAGAAGACTTAACAAAGATAGTTAGAAGGTCAGCAGGAATATTAGATGTAGAAATTGAAGAAAAAGCAGCAACAGAAATTGCAAGAAGGTCAAGAGGAACTCCAAGAATTGCAAACAGACTATTAAAAAGAGTAAGAGACTATGCAGCAGTTCTAGGAGATGGTGATATAACATTAAAAATAACAAAATTAGCACTAAATAAACTAGAAATAGATGAATTAGGTCTTGATGAAATAGATAGAAAATTATTAGAAACTATGATAGTCCAATATAATGGAAGACCAGTAGGAATAGAAGCATTAGCAGCAACTGTAGGAGAAGAAGTAGACACAATAGAAGATGTGTATGAGCCATATTTAATCCAAATAGGTTTTATTGCAAGAACATTGAGAGGAAGAATGATTTTACCTCCTGCATATAAGCATTTGGGATATGAATATAGTGAGTAATGTCAGATTATAAAGAAGAGGTTATTTAATGCATTAATATTATAAAAAACAATATTAATAATATTCAGAAGTAGGTAGAATAAAGGAGTTGTGGAAATGAAATTATTATTACACACTTGTTGTGCTCCATGCAGTGTATATTGTATAGACTCTTTAAGAGAAGAGGGAATAGAACCAACTGTATATTGGTTTAATCCTAATATACATCCATATATGGAATACAAAGTAAGAAGAGATACATTAAAAGAATATACAAAAAATATAGAAGTAAAAGCAATATTTGAAGAAAATTATGGGCTAAGAGACTTTTGTAAAAATGTAGTAGGAGACTTAAATAATAGATGTAAAAACTATTGTTATCCGGTCAGATTAGAACAAACTGCGAAATATGCAAAAGAAAATGGTTATACACATATATCAACAACTTTATTAGTAAGTCCATATCAAAATCAAGAAGCAATAGTTGAGATAGGAAAACAAATGGCAGAAGAATATGGAGTAGAATTTCTTTATAGAGATTTCAAAGTAGGATTTAGACAAGGACAAGCAAAGGCAAGAGAATTAGGATTATATATGCAGAAATATTGTGGGTGTGTGTTTTCAGAGGAAGATAGATATAGTAAAAAAATAGAGAAAGATAAAAAACAAAGTGAAAAAGAAAAAACTGATACATTAAAATAAGAATAGGAGGATTCATATGCAAATAGTTTATCATGGAAGTTACTGTAAAGTAGAAAAGCCAGAAATTAAAGAAGGAAAGTATACTAAAGATTTTGGTACAGGATTTTATTGTACGATACTTGAGGAACAAGCGGAAAAATGGTCAAGAAAATATGAAACATCAATTATTAATATATATGAATATAATGAAAATCCTGATTTAAAAATAAAAGATTTTACAGTAATGACAGAAGAATGGTTGGATTTTATTATTGATTGTAGAAGTGGGAAAAAACACAATTATGATATAGTAATTGGAGCAATGGCAGATGATCAAGTATATAATTATATTACAGACTTAATTGAGGGAAATATTACAAGAGAAGCTTTTTGGGAACTGGCAAAATTTAAGCATCCAACTCATCAAATTGCATTTTGCAGTGAGAACTCTCTAAAATGTTTAAAGTTTATTAAAGTGAAAAAGATATAATTAAAGGGGATATAACAATGGTAAGAGAATCACAAGAAAAAAACAATTTGTTTTTTACGTGTAGCTTAATAGAATATATCGCAAGAAAAACTAAAAATACTAAAAAAGAAATAATAGAAAAATTGAAGTATGAAAAGATTAAAAAAATTTATGAATTAGCAGAAGTATATCATTCAGAAAATATAGAAAAAGTATCAGACGATTTTATTGAAGAATGTAATATTACATTAGGAAATTATGATAACATATCAACTTGTAAATATAGAATACCTACATATTGGGAAATAGGAAGAGTATATGAAAGGTTAATTACGAAAGTAAATAACGAAGAACAAAAATATATAGAAACTTTAATAGAGGTATTATCTTCTTGGATTATAGAAAAAATTGATAATTATAATAGTAATATGTATTATGAAAATCCTGACTATATTTATGAGTGTTATATACAAAATAAAATAATTTAGTACTGACTTTTCTTAAAGTATAAAAAGAGAGAATTTTATCTTAAATATACATTAATTTTTGAGTATATAACAAGTAAAAAATGACCTTGAAAAGCCCCTAACTAGCCCTTTTAGTTAGTATAAATTTAAACTAAGGAGAACCAAATGAAACAAAAAAATTGGACAAAAATAATAAAGCCAATCTTTATAATATTGTTAATAATATCAACAATACCATCAATAATATACTTACTCCAAAACAAAACAATACTAAATTTTAATCAATATTTTACAATACTATTTAACGATACAGACAGGCTTGAACAAACATTAATATATATAATTATACTTGCGATAATCACAACATTATATGTATTAATCTTAAAAAATAGAGACAAAATTTTTAAAAATATAAAGCAAGTATATATTTTTATTGCAATTTCAGCTACAATATGTATATCTATAATTCCTTTTATAAGTTCAGATATTTTTTATTATCTAGGGATAGGAAGATTAGACTCAAAATATGGACAAAATCCGTATTATACAACAATAACAGAATTTGTAGAAAGCGAAGATAATGCAAAATATTTGGAAAATGATACTACATTATCAGCAGGATATTCAAACCCATGGTCAGATACAACAGTAGTATATGGACCAATATGGACATTGATATGTAAAATAATAGCAGGAATGAGCTTTGGAAATATAGATATAGGAATGCTAGTATTTAAAATTTTAGGGGTATTAGCTCATATATTAAATTGTCATATAATTTACAAGTTAACTAAGAAGAAAATATTTGTATTATTATATGGATTAAATCCATTTATTTTACTAGAAGGAATTGCAAATGTGCATAATGATATGTATATAATAACTTTTGTTTTAGCTTCAATATACTTCTTAATAAAAAAGAAAAATATATTAGCAAGTATAACATTTCTTGCCTTAGCTACTGCAATAAAATATTTTACAATACTATTATTGCCATTTATAATAATTTATCATTTTAGAGATAAAAAGCCGCTAGAAAGATTTAAAAATTGTATTATTTATGGAATAATATTTATACTACTAATGATAGTACCATATTTATTATACATACAAGATTGGACAGTGTTAATGGGAATATTTACACAACAAGAAAAATTTGCGAAGAATTTTTACATAATATTAATGGAATATTTCCCAACAATACCTAACTTAGTAACAACTGCAAATAAAACATTATTAGGAGGATTCATAATAATATATTTATTTACTTGTATAACACTTATAAATAAAAGACAAATAAAGTTTGGAAAAGAAATAAGAAAATGTGAATATTTTTTAATAGCATTTTTATTTTTGCTAATAACAAACTTTCAAACCTGGTATATAATGTGGTTATTCCCATTATTAATGTGGCAAAAAGCAAAAAATATAAAATTAATTACACAAATTTCTATAATAAGTCAATTTGCAAATAGTGTATTTATGATAAATGGAGAAGGATGGGAAAATGGTACACCATTTACATTTTTCATGTTATTAGGAGTTTGTGCATGTTTATTAATAGAAAGGGAAAGAGGACATTTAAAATCGAGAAAAGAGAAAATAGCTGAATAAATTAATATTAATTAGAATGACTATAAAAATTTAAGTATATGTCAAAATAGATGTCTAGTAAGCCCAAAATGGAGGATAAAAAGTGGAAAAATTAGTTTTAATAGATGGAAATAGTATCATGAACAGAGCTTTCTATGGAATAATGGGAAGTAAAATGCTTATGACTAAAGATGGAAAATATACAAATGCTGTATATGGATTTTTAGCAATACTATTCAAGTTAATGGAAGAAATCAATCCAGAATATATGGTTGTAGCCTTTGACTTAAAAGCACCAACTGCAAGACATAAATTATATGAAGGGTATAAAGCAAATAGAAAAGGAATGCCAGAAGAGTTAGCAGAACAAATGCCTATAATCAAAGAAATCTTAAGAGCAATGAATATTGATATAGTTGAAAAAGAAGGATATGAAGCAGATGATGTTTTAGGAACTCTATCAAGATATGGAGAGGCACAAGGCTTAGAAGTAACAATATTATCAGGAGATAGAGATACATTTCAACTTGCTACTGATAAGGTTACAATAAGAATTCCAAGAACTAAAGGAGGAAAAACAGAAACAGACTTATTCGATAGAGAAAAAATAAAAGAAACATATGGATTAGAACCAAAACAACTAATAGATGTTAAAGGCTTGCAAGGAGATACTTCAGACAATATTCCAGGTGTTCCAGGTGTAGGTGAAAAAACAGCATTATCACTAATACAAAAATTCGGCTCTATTGAAAACTTATATGAAAATGTAGAAAAAGAAGAAGCAGGGCTAAAAGGGAAACAAAAAGAAAAAATAGAAAATAATAAAGATTTAGCATTTTTATCAAAAACATTAGGTACAATAAATTTAGAAGTGCCTATTGAAGATAATTTAGAAGATTTTAAAGTAGAAGAATGGAATAAAGAAAAAGTATTAGAAATATTTAAAGAATTAAATTTTAATAGATATATAGAAAGATTTAATCTAAAAGGAAACGCACAAAATACGAAAGAACAAGATGTAAAAAAGAAAGAAGAATTTAAACAGAAAGATAGCAGTATTGAAGAAGTAGTAGAAATAATAAAAAAACAAAAGAAATTAACATTCTTCTTAAAGAGTGAAAAAGAAGATGGCAATAACTTAGTTAATTCAGCTAATTTAGAAAAAATAATAAAAGAAAAAATTACAGCTATAAGCATATATAATAAAGAAAATAATGAAACATATTATTTTGATTTTAACGAAGAAAAAGAAATATTCAAATTTAAAGAAATTCTAGAAAATAAAGAAATATTAAAAACAAGCATAAACTTAACTAAAGTATATATTTTATTAAGGCAAATAGGAATATTAATAGATGGAATAGAAAATGATATATCAGTTGGAGCATATATATTAAATCCTACAAACAATAAATTAGATATAAAAAATTTAACAATGCAATACTTAGAAATAGATACAGAAGAATATATAGGCACAGAGGAAAATGAACAAGAGCAATTAAATTTATTTGAAGAAAATACGGAACTAAAAAATAATGATAAAAAAGAATATTCTGCATATGTATATTTTATAGAAATGATAAATGAAAAAATATTAGAGAAATTAAAAGAAATAAATGCATATGAGTTATATAAAAATATAGATATGCCAACAGTAGAAGTTTTATCAAGTATGCAATGGAATGGAATGTATATTGATGAAGAAGAATTAAAAGAATTTGGAAAAGAATTAACAGAAAAAATAGAAATATTAACAAAAGAAATTCATGAAATGGCAGGAGAAGAATTTAATATAAACTCTACTAAGCAATTAGGAGAAATTTTATTTGAAAAAATGAAGTTACCAATTGTAAAGAAAACAAAAAATGGTTATTCAACAGATGTAGATGTTTTAGAAAAGTTAAAATCAGAAGACCCTATAATAGAGAAAATCTTAGATTATAGGCAATTAATGAAACTTAATTCAACATATGTAGAAGGTCTAAAACAATATATAAATCCAAAAACTAAAAGAATACATTCATTTTTCCATCAAACAATAACAGCAACAGGAAGAATAAGTTCAACAGAACCAAACCTTCAAAATATACCTACAAGATTTGAGTTAGGAAAAAGAGTAAGAAAAGTATTCAAACCAGAAGAGGGAAAAGTATATATAGATGCAGACTATTCTCAAATTGAATTAAGAGTATTAGCTCATATTTCTGAAGATGAACATATGATAAATGCATTTAATAATAATGAAGATATTCATAAACAAGCAGCTTCAAAAGTATTTAAAACACCACTAGACGAAGTAACAAAAGAACAAAGAAGCAATGCAAAAGCTGTAAATTTTGGGATAGTTTATGGGATAAGTGACTTTGGATTAGGTGAGCAATTAGGAATATCAAGAAAAAAGGCCAAAGAATATATTGACGAATATTTGAATGAATATCCAGGAATAAAGAATTTTATGGATAATATAATAGAAAAAGCAAAAGAAGAGGGATATGTGGAAACATTATTCAATAGAAGAAGATATATTCCAGAATTAAATTCTAAAAACTATATGGTAAGACAATTTGGCAAAAGAGTAGCAATGAATACTCCAATTCAAGGAACAGCAGCAGATATAATGAAGATTGCGATGATAGATGTTAATAAAGAAATCAAAAAAAGAAACTTAAAATCAAAAATAGTGTTACAAGTGCATGATGAAATGATGATAGAGGCAGTAAAAGAAGAAAAAGAAGAAATAAAAGAAATATTAGAAAACTGTATGCAAAATGCAATAGATTTAAAAGTACCACTATTAGCAGAAATATCAGAAGCTGATAATTGGTATGAATGTAAATAAGAAGTAATTTTCTAGTTTTATTATATTTGCTATATATACTATGTATAGCAAATAAGTAAATAAGAAAGTAATTATAAGGGAGATGTTTTACTATATAGTTATTCAAAAAATATAAAGAAATTTTGAATTTTAATATATGTTTTTAGAAAAAAAGGCATAAAATTGACGAGGCATAGAAATAAACGAAAGGAAGAGGTAAGTGAGAATTTTGAAAAGTAAAATACTAATTGCAGTACTAGTTTTTTTAGTGATTATAATTTTTGTTATATCATATAAAAATGAAATTCTTAAAATAATATATCCAAAAACATATAATGAAATAGTAACAGCATATGCAGAAAAATATGAAGTAGATTCAAATTTGATTTTTGCAGTAATAAAAGCAGAAAGTAATTTTAAAGAAGATGCAGTTTCAAGTAAATCTGCAATAGGATTAATGCAAATAGTAGAAAATACTGCTATTGATGTTGCAAGAAAAAATAATATAGAAATAAAACAAGAAAATATAAAAGAAGAATTATTAAATGTTGATAATAATATTAATATTGGGACAAAATATTTAGAAACTTTATTAAAAAAATACAATGACTTAGAGGTAGCACTAGCAGCATATAATGCTGGAATAGGGACGGTAGATAATTGGATTAATAAAGGAATTATAAAGAAAGATGGCTCTGATATAGAAAAAATTCCGTATAAAGAAACTAACAATTATGTAAGAAAAATTTTACGAGATTATAAGATTTATCAAAAAATTTATAAATAATAAAAATTGTTTGAAAAATGTTGAAAAAATAATAATATTGTAATATAATTGAAATGAAAATGTAATATTAAGCTTAAAGAGATAATAAATTAGAATATAGAGAAGGGAAGATATGCAAATGTTTAAATTTGGACAAGATGTAGGAATAGATTTAGGAACAGCAACAGTAATTGTATATGTAAAAGGTAAAGGAATAGTTTTAAGAGAGCCATCAGTAGTAGCAGTAGATAATCATACAGGAGAGGTTTTAGCTGTAGGACAAGAAGCAAGAAGAATGTTAGGAAGGACTCCAGGAAACATTGTGGCAACAAGACCATTAAGAGATGGGGTTATATCAGATTATACAGTAACTGAGAAAATGTTAAAACATTTTATAAATAAAGTATGTGGAAAATTCATATTTGCACCAAGAATTATGATTTGTATCCCTTCACAAGTAACAGAAGTAGAAAAAAAAGCAGTAATAGATGCAGCAACACAAGCAGGTGCTAGAAAAGTATGCTTAATAGAAGAACCAATAGCAGCAGCAATAGGGGCAGGAATAGATATATCAAAGCCATGTGGAAATATGGTTGTTGATATTGGAGGAGGAACTACTGATATAGCAGTAATATCATTAGGAGGTTCTGTAGTAAATACATCATTAAAAGTTGCAGGAGATAGATTTGATGAAGCTATTGTAAAATATATTAAGAAAAAGCATAATATTATGATAGGAGAAAGAACAGCAGAAGACTTGAAAGTCAATATAGGTTGTGTATATCCAAAAATCCAAGACACAGAAATGGATATAAGAGGAAGAGATTTAATAACAGGATTGCCAAAAACAATAACAGTACATTCAAGTGAAATGCTAGAAGCACTTATAGAACCAGCAATGATGATTGTAGATGCAGTTCATTCAGTTTTAGAAAGAACACCACCAGAATTAGCAGCAGATATAAGTGATAAAGGTATATATATGACAGGTGGAGGATGTTTAGTTGATGGTTTAGATAAATTATTACAAGAAAAAACTGGAATAAATGTTATGATAGCTCAAGATACAGTATCATGTGTTGCAATAGGTACAGGGAAAGCTTTAGATAATTTAGATGTATTGTAAAATATGTTGTATTAATTAAATCAAATAGAAACTTAAACTAAAAGTTGATGTTACTGAGTAATAAAATATAATTAAATTTGATGTCGCATTAAGAAGTTTTTTTCTCAATGCGATATTTTATAATTTTGCAATATATGAACAATTATATAAAATATTGAAACAATTAGATAAATAAAAATTCTGAAAGGATAATAAAAATATGGAAAATAAAAGAAAAAGAACAGTGTCTTTTGTTACATTACGGTTGCAAAGTAAATCAATATGAAACAAATGCAATGACACAAAAATTCATAGAAAAAGGATATGAAGTAATAGAACATTCTAAAAAAGCTGATATATATATAATAAATACATGCACAGTTACAAATATGTCAGATAGAAAATCTAGGCAAATGTTAAGAAGAATGAAAGAGCAAAATGAAAATGCGATAGTTGTAGCTGTTGGATGCTATGCACAAGTGGCCAAAGAAGAACTAAAAAAAATACCAGAAATTGATTTAGTATTAGGAAATAATGAAAAATTAAAAATTACAGATTATGTAGAAGATTATATAGACAAAAATGAAAATCAATTCGAAATAGAAGATGTAATGCATTCAAAAGAATTTTATGATTTTGGAGATGTAACATTTACAGAAAAAACAAGAGCAGTAATAAAAATTCAAGATGGCTGTGATAGATTTTGTTCATATTGTATAATTCCATATGCAAGAGGAAGAGTTAGAAGTAGAAAACCAGAAAGTGTAGTATCAGAAATAGAAAAAATAGCAAAAGAAGGAATTAAAGAAGTTGTAATTACAGGTATTCACATAGCTTCATATGGCAAAGACTTTAAAAACGATTATAGGTTGATAGACTTATTAGAAGAATTAAATAAAATAAATGGAATAGAAAGAATAAGATTAGGTTCAATAGAACCATTACTAATTACTGAAGAATTTGTAAATAGACTAAAAAAATTAGAAAAAGTATGCCATCATTTTCACTTATCATTGCAAAGTGGGTGTAATGAAACTTTAAAGAGAATGAATAGAAGATATACAATAGAAGAATTCAAAGAAATTGTTGAAAGATTAAGAAATACATATAAAGATGTAATGTTAACAACAGATATTATAGTTGGATTTCCGGGAGAAAACGAAGAGGAATTTGAAGAAACATATAAATTTTTAAAAGATATAAAGTTTTATAAAATGCATATTTTCAAATATTCACCAAGAAAAGGAACAAAAGCAGCAGAAATGAAAGAGCAAGTAAATGGTAATATAAAAGAAGAAAGAAGTAAAAAACTAATAGAGCTATCAGATGAAAATGAGAAAGAGTACAATGAGAAATACATAGGAAAAGAAGTAGAAATTTTATTTGAAGAAGAAAAAGAGGG
>CATYUF010000024.1 GCA_958413095.1 uncultured Clostridium sp. | reverse complement strand
AATATAGCAAAATCATGGGAAGTAGTAAGTAAGTTAGATACAACATGGTTTAGTTATAATGATTTAGAAAATAATAAAGAAAAAGTAAATGTAAATGCCCCAAAATTGGCAGGAAATATGAAAGCAATAAAATATGTAGGGGCAGAGGCTGATACACAAACAGGAAGTAAGTGGGCAAATGCAATGACAACAGACGGAAGTATGTGGGTATGGCTCCCAAGATATGCATATAAAATAACAGAAGGATATCATACAAATGTAGCAGGAACAATAGAAATAGCATTTATAGATACAAACAATAAATTTTTAAATGGAGAAACAGGAGAAATAACAACAAATCCAGAAGAAGAAGGAGCAGGATTAACAAAATGGTTAGTACATCCAGCATTTACAGCTAATGCAGAAGCAGGAGGAGGATTTGGAGAAATTCCAGGAATATGGGTAGGAAAATTTGAAGCAACAGGAACATATAGTAATGGAGATGCAAGTAAAGTAAGTGTAAAACCAGGAGTACAAAGTATAAGAAGTATGACAATAAATGACCAATATAAAGCAGGAAAAAATGCAACATATGGAGAAAGTGTAAACTTAAATAGTCATATGGCAAAAAATAGTGAATGGGGAGCAACAGTGTATTTGGCACAAAGTAAATATGGAACAAACAAACAAAAAGTAGAACAAAACAAAAGCACATCATTTTACACAGGAGGAAAAAATACAGTAGAAGAAATATATACAACAAATAAGACACAATCAACAACACATAATGCAACAGGAGTATATGATTTAAATGGAGGAGCATGGGAGAGAACAGCAACATATGTAAATAATGGACATTCAGATTTAGGAACAAATGGAGGAACAACAGCAGGAGATATATATGGAGCAACAGAGAAAGAGCAATCAACAAGTACAAAATATAAAACAGTATATAGTTCAGAAAATAATCAATCAAAAGATTATCAAATGGCAGGAAAGAAAAACAGAGGAGATGCAGTATATGAGACATCAGCATCACACTCTAACAGAACTGGTTCATGGTTTGATGCGTGCGCCTACTTCCCTCACGCGAACAATCCGTTCTTCGCTCGTGGGGGCCTTTACATTGACACCAATGCAGGTACCTTCTATTTCAGCCTCAACAGTGGCGGTGCTAGCATCAACGTTTCGTTTCGCCCGGTGTTGGCTCCTTAGCGCTTTGATGTACTAAGGAAATTTTACCAATAAAAATAAATTAACTTGTGAGTAAAACACGAAACGCTTGAAGGTTGTGATTATGTGATTAGAGACAAAAATTATGCTAGTAGACTAAATTGAAAGAGCTAGTCAGAGCTTATTAAAACAAGTGTGTAAATATAAAAAAAGGTAATAGTTAGATAAAAAATTCTAAATATTACCTTTTATTTAATTTATAAAAGAAGAGAAATAGCATAGGTAATATTATTAATAATATATTGCTATTTTTCTTTCATAAAGAGGCTAAAAATAGAAAAAATGGAAATAATAATATTAATCAAGAAAAATAAGTTAAATTTTAAATATTAGTTATAAAAATATAAGAAATAAAATATAGAAAAAATAGAAAATATTAAATACAAATAAAATTGATTAATATTATTAAAACTCATAAAAAATATGCAATAAAATAAAGAAAAGAAAAATAAAATATTTCAAGATAAAATTCAAAGATAATATCAAAAAATGACAATTTACATACAATATAATGAGGTAAAGTTAAATAAAGTAAAATAAATAGAAAAAAATAAAATAAAAAACAATCTTTGCTTTACTAATATTTAAAATAATAAATATACTTGATAATCTAACAATATTAGGAGTGAAGAAAATGGTAATAAAAAGAGGAGATATGTTTTATGCAGATTTAAGTCCAGTAGTAGGTTCAGAGCAAGGAGGAGTAAGACCAGTTCTTATTATACAAAACAATTTAGGAAATAAATATAGTCCAACAGTAATAGCAGCTGCAATAACATCACAAACAGACAAAACAAAACTACCTACACATATAGAAATAGATTCCTCAACTTGTGGATTAAAAAATAATTCAGTTGTTTTAGCAGAACAAATTAGAACAATAGATAAAAGCAGACTAAAAGAGAGAATAGGCCATATTGATGATGAGAATACAATTAATAAGATAAATAATGCTTTGGGTGTAAGCTTTGGACTTGAAGAATAAAATGAAAAACTATCTTATAAATTTTGAATAAAAAATACTATTATTAAATAAAAAGTTTAGAAATATTTAAACTTATTTAAGTATTTTAAGCATTTATAAGATAGTTTTTATTTATAGCAAAAATTTTGATTATATATAACAAAGAATATAATTTATACAAAATTTTATATAATATAAATTTCAAAGTAACAGTTTTTATAATAAATTTTCTTCAAACTCTTAATTTTTTAATTATCTTAATTTCTTTATACAAATTATCTATTATAGCTTTTCGAGTATTATATGCTTCTATATATTCATGATGTAAAGTTTCTAAATTTTCAACAGTTTCTCTATTTTCCAAAAGCATTTTTATACCTTCTAAATAATAATTTTTGTCTTTATCTTTTTTTGCATTTTCCATTTTATTTTTATACTTTAACATTTGTTCAATTCTTTTAATATCTGCTTTTAATTTATCAATATAACTTTGAGTGCAATATATTTCATATTCAATATCATCAATTACAACTTTCAAAAGAGTTTTTACAATAACAGGATTATTTTTACCTAATTTTGCGTTTTCAGCAACTTTACTCAAAGCTCCAGAATATCGAGATTCGGCATTTGGTTTAGTGTTTTCAATTAGTATTTTTAGTGTATCTGAAATTCCAATATGTGATTTATACTGTCTTTTACTAACTATTGCATCATATTCGTCAGCAACTCTTATAATTTGTCCTTCATATGGAATATTTTTTTTAGTCAATCCTTTAGGATATCCACTACCATTTAAAGCCTCATGGTGATATAAAGCACCTGCTGCATAAGGTCTTAATTTTAAATCTTTCATACACATATTATACCCTAAAGTAGTATGAGTTTTTATTACTTCATATTCTTCATCTGTTAACTTACCTGGCTTTTGTAATATAGATGCAGGAATGAAAAGTTTTCCAATATCATGTAGATATGCACAAATAGTACAATATTCAGTAAACCCCTTATTACAATGTAAATACTCACAAAGTCTACAAGTTAAACTTGCAACATTTTCGCAGTGCTTTCTAGTAAATACATCTAAAGTATCTAACATATCTAATTGATATCTCATAGTTTTATCCAAGTTATATGACTTTAAACTTGTTTTGTCATAAAAATCAAATTCTGGTTGTGCCATAAATAAATCACTCCTATCAACAATATGATAACATTAAATAATAAAAACTGCAATAAAAATTATTTATAAATTATCCAAAAAATAATGATTTCAGGGTCGGTGATTTGGTGATTTCGGGGTTAGAGAGAAGAGGATTTTGGGGTCGGAGACAAAAATCAGTTTCCTAAAAGAAAAACGGTGATTTTTGTCTCCGACCCCAAAATCACTATTGAAAATAAGCCCGAATTGTGATAATATATGAAAGACAAAATAAATGGAGGGAATTAGAAAATGTATAGAACAAAAACTTGTGGAGAATTAAATATCAATAATATAGAAGAAACAGTAGAACTAGCTGGATGGGTACAAAAAATAAGAGACTTAGGTGGTATGATTTTTATAGATTTAAGAGATGAATTTGGAATTACACAAATAGTTATAAATGATGAGAGTTTACAAATCAAAGCCAAAGAACTAACAACAGAAAGTTGTATTCACATTGTAGGAGAAGTTGTGGAAAGAAGTAGCAAAAATCCACACATGAAGACAGGAGAAATAGAAGTAGTAGCAAGTAAAATAGAAGTTTTAGGAAAATGTAAAAATATTTTACCATTTGCAATAAATACAGAACAAGAAGTAAGAGAAGATTTAAGATTAGAATATAGATTTCTAGATTTAAGAAATGAAAAATTGCATAACAATATATTATTGCGTTCAAAAATATTAAAAACTTTAAGAGATAAAATGGATGAATTGAATTTTACAGAAATTCAAACACCAATATTGGCAAATTCATCACCAGAGGGAGCAAGAGATTATTTAGTTCCAAGTAGATTAAATCCAGGAGAGTTTTATGCATTACCACAAGCACCACAACAATTTAAACAATTGTTGATGGTATCAGGATTTAATAAATATTATCAAATAGCACCATGTTTTAGAGATGAAGATCCGAGAGCAGATAGAGCACCAGGAGAATTTTATCAACTAGATTTTGAAATGAGTTTTGCAACACAAGAAGATGTATTTAAGGTAATAGAAGAAGTAGTTCCATATACATTTGAAAAATTCACAAATTGGAAAGTAGATAAAGGGCCATTTATTCGTATTCCATACAGAGAAGCAATGGAAAAATACGGAATAGATAAGCCAGATTTAAGAAATCCATTAATTATACAAGATGTAACAAAACTATTTGAAAATTCAGAATTTAATGCATTTAAAGATAAAACAATAAAAGCAATAATAGTGCCAAATGGAGCAGAACAAGGAAGAAAATTCTTTGATAAAATGGGAGAATTTGCAACAACAGAAGAAGTTGGTGCTAAGGGATTAGCTTGGACTAAGCTAGATAATGAAGGAAATATACAAGGTGGAATTGCTAAATTTATAACAGAAGAAATAAAAGAAAAATTAGAAAAAGAATATGGCTTAGAGAAAAATTCAAGTATTTTCTTTATTGCTGATGAATTTTCTAAGGCACAAAAAATAGCAGGTCTAGTAAGAATTGAATTAGGAAAGAGACTAGATTTAATAGAAAAAGGAGTATATAAATTCTGCTTTATAGTTGATTTTCCAATGTATGAATTATCAGATGAAGGAACAATAGACTTTAGTCATAATCCATTTTCAATGCCACAAGGTGGATTAGAAGCATTAGAAAAACAAGAACCATTAGATATATTAGCATATCAATATGATTTAGTATGTAATGGATATGAGATGGCATCAGGTGCAGTTAGAAATCACAATCCAGAAATTATGGTAAAAGCATTCGAAATAGCAGGATATAGTGAAGAAGATGTAAAAAATAGATTTGGTGCATTATATAATGCATTCCAATATGGAACTCCACCACATGCAGGAGCAGCACCAGGAGTTGATAGAATGGTAATGTTAATTGCAGATTCACAAAATATAAGAGAAATAATAGCATTCCCAAAAAATAAAAAAGCAAGAGATTTATTAATGAGAGCACCTTCAAGAGTATCAGAACAACAATTAAAAGATGTTCACATTAATATTACAGTTGATGAGAAAAAAGAAAACTAGTAAAAAAATAAAAATAGTTAAAAGTAGTTTAAGAAAGCAAAAAATTTTAATTAGATAATTAAAATTGTATACCTTTGAAAGAGTTAAGAAAGGAATGAATTTTAATATGGAATATATTTTTAAACCACAAGGAGTATGTTCAAGAGAAATGAAAATTGTTGTTGAAGACAATATAATAAAAGAAGTGAAAATATTAGGTGGATGTGCAGGAAATACAGTAGGAGTAGCAAGATTAATAGAAGGTATGAATTTAGATGAAGCAATAAAAAGATTAACAGGAATACCATGTGGGACTAGAGGAACATCATGTCCAGATCAATTGTCAATAGCATTAAAAGAAATAAAGAAGAAAATGAATGTTTAAAAGAAAAGTAAATTATTCTCTTTAAAATAGATTTTAATGTCAAATTTATTTTTACTTT
The DNA here is from genome assembly GCA_958413095.1 of uncultured Clostridium sp. Lineage (GTDB taxonomy): Bacteria > Bacillota > Clostridia > TANB77 > CAG-508 > CAG-269. The sequence continues at coordinate 17,900 of CATYUF010000024.1, read as the reverse complement.
GTGTTACAAAAATAAAAAGTTTCATAATTTTTCTTAGACAATAAGAAAAATATCTTAAATAAAAAGAAGGATAACTAGAATTCTAAAATATTTCTAGATAATCCTTTTTTTTGTGAGATATTTGAAGGTATATGGGATTTTGTGCAAGCTTTATGTATTTATTCTAGCTATATTATTTTAATGATGAAATTAAAAACTTCCATCAAGAATTATTTTTGTGAAATAAGTAGAGAACTATTATTTAATAGTATCTCAAATTTAATTTTCTAAGTTAAAACAATTCATTAAATGTTTTAAACTGATATCCTTGTTCTTTAATAAAACGAATACTATCCTTTAAAGCAGAAGCAGAATCACTAACATCAGTAGTATCATGCATTAATATAATAAGATTATTCTTACCCTTAGAAGATTTTTTTAAGTTTTGGAGTAACTGATATTTACTATATTTTCTTTCAGAATCTTTATTCAAACAATTCCAATCAACATATGTATATCCTAATTCTTTCAATAATTCTACACAATGCAACTTTTCTTTTTTGTAAACATGAGAATTAAATCCATAAGGAAATCTAAATAGATGCGAACAATAATTATCTACACCTAAGGCTTTAGAAATTTCTTGATTAGTACTGGTGATTTCGTTAATAAAACTTTCATCACTTCCATATAATTTAGAATTATTATGATTATAACCATGATTGCCAATAAAATGACCTTCATTATATATTCGTTTTAATAAATCAGGATGATGATTTACATATTTTCCAATAACGAAAAAATTAGCTTTTATATTTTCTTCCTTTAATATATCAAGAACTCTAGGTGTAGAGCTTTTTGTAGGACCATCGTCAAAAGTTAAATAGGCGATTTTTTGATTTTCTTTGGTAATATTTTGAATCTTAGAATGAAATTCTTCAAGAGAAAAGTTATCAGAATTAGTTTCAATTATTTCAATATTATCTTTTGAAATTAAGTAACAAATTGAAAAAAAGGTAAAGCATAATGTAAAAATAAAAAAACGCTTAATAAGTTTTTTTCCATTTAAAGTAATAAATCTCATAAAAAAATCCTTCCTTTCCTGTTTACTAAAAAGGCATAAATGGCAATGAAAGATTTTTGTTTTACTTTAAACTAAAAACCTCTCATATAAAGTATATGAGAAGTTTTTTAAATTTATAATAAAAATAAACCTTTTGCTTATACAATAAGTGAAGGCTTTTCAGTATCCAACAAGCAAAAGTGACCTTAAAAAATACCCGCGATAGCCTTTATAATGTCTTATAAATACTAAACTTATTTTACAATAGAATTTAACTCTGCCTCAGAAATATATCCGTACTCAACCATAGCATTTAGTACATGTTTTTGTCTTTTTTTTGCTAAATCAGGATTAACAGTAGGGGCATATATAGAAGGAGCATTTGGAACTCCTGCTAACATAGAAGCTTCATCTAAATTTAAATTTATTGGTTCTTTATTATAATATCCATGACTTGCTTCATAAATACCATAATAACCATCTCCAAAATAAGCTGTATTTACATATAAAGCAAAAATTTCTTCTTTAGAAAAATTTTTCTCTAAATCAAAAGCAGCAAATATTTCTCCTAATTTTCTTACAATAGTTTGATTTTGATTAAAAATTACATTTTTAGCAACTTGTTGTGTTATTGTACTACCACCCTCATCAAATTCTCCATCACGTATATTTGTATATAAAGCACGAGCAATTCCTATAAAATCTACACCATTGTGAGTATAATATCGATGGTCTTCAACAGCAACAACAGCATTTATATAATCTTTAGATAATTTATCAAAAGAGACATAATTTTCTTTTTTAGTAACTTCATCTATTCTAGTTAATAAAGGTTTTTCGTCTAATGCTTTTGAATAATATGAAAATCCTATAATAAATGCGAAACTACAAGCTACTAAAATTAGTATTAATATTAGTATAAATAATTTTTTGAAAAATTTCATAAATACTCCTTTAATTATATTTATATATTTCATTATATAGTATAAAATTTTATTTTACAAGATAAGAAATCTTAAAACAATCTTAATATTTACAGGGAATTATATAACACATAAATTGAAATAGTAAGTGTAATTGTAAAAGTTAAAGGTAAGAAAGATATTAAATTTCAAGGAATAAATAATTTACAAAAAAAATATAATATGATAAAATACTGAATAGAAAAATATAATTATAGTTTTCTATATATTAATACCTTAAAGAGGTGAAGAAAAAATGATTAAATTTACAAAAATGCAAGGGCTAGGGAATGATTATGTCTATATTGATGCAATAAATCAAAAAATAGAAAATGAATCATCTCTAGCTCAATTTGTTAGTAACAGACATTTTGGAATAGGTTCAGATGGATTAATTTTAATTTATAATAGTGAAATTGCAGATTTTAAAATGAGAATGTTCAATTCAGATGGAAGCGAAGCTGAAATGTGTGGAAATGGAATTCGTTGTGTAGGAAAGTTTGTTTATGATAAAGGACTTACTAACAAAACAACATTAAAAATTGAAAATCTAGCAGGAGTAAAAGAATTAAAATTAAATCTAAAAGAAGGAAAGGTTGACACAGTTAGAGTAGACATGGGAGAGCCAATACTTGAAGCAGAAAAAGTTCCAGTAGTTTCAAGTGAAAAAATGGCGAAAAATTTAAAATTAGAAATAGAAGAAAGAGAATTCAATTTTACATGTGTATCAATGGGAAATCCACATGCTATTACTTTTGTAGAGAATGTAGAAAATTTTGAAGTAGAAAAGTATGGAAGTAAAATTGAAGTAAATGAGAGATTCCCTAAAAAAACTAATGTGGAATTTATAGAATTTGTTAACAAAGAATATATAAAAATGAGAGTATGGGAAAGAGGCGCAGGAGAAACCTTAGCTTGTGGAACAGGAGCTTGTGCTAGTGTTGTAGCTGGAATTATAAATAATTTAATTGAAAGAAAAGTAACAGTAGAGCTGTTAGGAGGAATTTTAGAAATAGAATGGAATAAGGAAGATAATCACGTGTATATGACAGGACCAGCAGTTACTGTTTATGAAGGGGAGTTGAAAACATGAGTTATATAAATGAAAATTTTTTAAATCTCAAAGAAAGCTATTTATTTTCCACAATAGCAAAAAAAGTAGCTAAATATATGGAAAATAATCCTAATAAAAATATAATAAAACTAGGAATAGGAGATGTAACAAGACCAATAGTCCCAGCATGTGTTGAAGCAATGCATAAAGCGATAGATGAAATGGGAACAGCAAATGGATTTAAGGGATATGGACCAGAACAAGGATATGAGTTTTTAAGAGAGGCAATAGTAGAAAATGATTATAGAAGAAGAGGAATAGATATAAAAAAAGATGAGATATTTATATCAGATGGAGCTAAATGTGATTGTGGAAATATAGTAGATATATTTTCAGAAGATAATAAAGTAACAATTACAGACCCAGTTTATCCAGTATATTTAGATACAAATGTAATGTCAGGAAGAAGTGGGAAATTTGATGCTAAATCAAGTAAATATGAAAATATTGTATACTTGCCAGTAACAGAAGAAAATGATTTTAAACCAGAATTACCAAGAGAAAAGGTTGATATGATATATTTATGTTTTCCAAACAATCCAACAGGAACAGTTTTATCAAAAGAAGAATTAAAAAAATGGGTAGATTATGCAAGTAAAAACAATTCAATTATATTATATGACTCAGCATATGAAGCATTTATAACAGAGGAAAATATACCTCATAGTATATATGAAATAGAAGGTGCAAAAGATGTTGCAATAGAATTCAAAAGTTTTTCAAAAAATGCAGGATTTACAGGTGTAAGATGTGCATATGTAGTAATACCAAAACAATTAAAAGGATTTAGTAAAGACGGAAAAGAATATGAAATAAATAAACTTTGGAATAGAAGAACTTGTACTAAATTTAACGGAGTATCATATATAGTTCAAAGGGGAGCAGAAGCGACTTTTTCAGAAAGAGGAAAAGAAGAGATAAAAGAAAATATTAATTATTATATGGAAAATGCAAAAATAATAAAGCAAGGTTTAGAAGAAGCAGGATTTAAGGTATATGGAGGAGTAAATTCACCATATGTATGGCTTAAGGTTCCAAAAAATATATCGTCATGGGAATTCTTTGATAAATTGCTAGAAGAAGTAAATATTGTAGGAACACCAGGAAGTGGTTTTGGACCTAGTGGAGAAGGTTATTTTAGATTAACAGCTTTTGGGACAAGAGAAAATACAATAGAAGCAATGAAGAGAATAAAAAAATGGAATAATGAATAAATGATTTGGGCTACCTTAGAATATAAAATATTTCTAAGGTTGGCTTTTTTTAATATATTATATGAACAAGGATTGATATGCAGATTTAAACTAAACAAAAGTTTGATAAAATCTTGACATTTATAACATTAATATATATAATAAGAAAAAAATAAAAAATGGAGTAGAAAAAAATGAAAGAAGAATTTTTAAATATATTAATGCAAGTAAAAAGAGAAGGAATAGAAGAACTAATTAATTTCTTAGAAAAATCAGATTTTTTTAAAGCACCAGCAAGTACAAGATTTCATGGTGATTATGAAGGAGGTTTAGTAGAACATAGCTTAAAAGTATATGAAATACTAAAACACAAAGTTGAAAATTGTATAACAGAGATAGACATTCCAGAAGAATCAATAATAATTATAGGATTATTACATGATATATGTAAAACGAATTTCTATAAAGTAGATTATAGAAATGCAAAAAATGCATTAGGAGTTTGGGAAAAAGTACCTTATTATACAATAGATGATACAATACCATATGGACATGGGGAAAAATCAGTAATGATGATAACAGAATATATAAAATTAACACCAGAAGAAAAATATGCTATTCGTTGGCATATGGGATACACAGAACCAAAAGAATTATATAATGCAATAGGTGCATCATATAAAAAATATCCAATTGCATTATTAACACATGAAGCTGATTTAGAAGCAACATATTTATTTGATGTATAATTTAATAAAAAGGTAGGTAAAATAATGTTAGCATATATTAAGGGAACACTAGAAATAAAAATGACTGAATATGTAGTAATTGATGTAGGTGGATTGGGTTACAAGGTATTTATGTCATCTATTGGGATGGAGAAATTAGGAAATATTGGAGATAAAGTAAAAGTATACACCTATTATAGGGTAAGAGAAGATGATATAAGTATATATGGATTTAATACAAATGAAGAACTTAGAATGTTTGAGTTATTATTATCAGTTAGTGGAGTTGGAGCTAAAACAGCTTTGACAATGTTAGCAGTTTGTAGTCCATCAGAATTTGCTTTATCAGTAATTTCAGATGATGTAGCAACTTTAACAAGAATACCTGGTATTGGTCCGAAATCTGCTCAAAGGATTATATTAGAATTAAAAGATAAATTGAAAAAAGAAGAAAATATATCAAAAACAAATGATTTACAAGTAAAAGCAGCAGTAATGGATGACAATAAAGTACAAGAAGCTATATCAGCTTTACAAGTTTTAGGATACAATAAAAAAGAAATAGAAAAAGCATTTATGAAAATTGATAAAACAGGATTAAGTACAGAAGAATTAATAAGAAAAGGTTTAACAATTTTAGCATAAATATAATATATAGAAATTTAAATAAATATTTACATATAAACAATTAATTTTGAGTAAAATCTATATTTTATAGTAAGAAATATTAATGAGTTTGTTAATATTATTAGAAATAATAGTTTTAGTAGAAAAAAAGAAGAATTAAAAATATTATTATAAATAAGACTTAAGCAGAAAAGAAGTGGAGAGGGAAGTTATGAACAGTAATGAACCATTAGCTTTTAGAATGAGACCAAAAACTTTAGATGATTATGTGGGGCAAGAACATGTTTTAGGAAAAGACAAAATATTATACAGAACAATTAAAGCAGATAGATTATCAAGCATAATACTATTTGGACCACCAGGATGTGGAAAGACTTCATTAGCTAGAGTTATAAGTGAAACAACTAAATATAAGTTCTATAAAATAAATGCTGTTACTTCAGGAGTTGCAGATATAAAAAAAGTAATAGAAGAAACAAAAAATTTTATGATAAATCCAATAGGAAAAAGTATATTATTTATTGATGAGATTCATAGATTTAATAAATTACAGCAAGATGCCTTACTTCCATTTGTAGAAAATGGAACTATAATATTAATAGGAGCAACAACTGAAAATCCATATTTTGAGGTGAATAAGGCTTTAATATCTAGGTCAATGGTAATAAAACTAGAACCATTAACACAAGAAAATGTATTTAGTGTATTAAAAAAAGCATTAGAAAGTAAAGATGGATTAGGGGAATACAATATAAAAATAGAAGATGAAACTTTAAGAAAACTAGCAATAATATCTAATGGAGATGTCAGAACAGCTTTAAATGGTTTAGAAATTGCAGTATTAACAACAAAAATGGGTTCAGATGGATATATAGAAATTACTGATGAAATTATAAAAAATAGTGTGCAAGATAGAAAAGCAATTTTTGATAAAAATGGAGATACACATTATGATAATATAAGTGCTTTCATAAAATCTATGAGAGGTTCAGACCCTGATGCTACTGTATTTTATCTAGCAAGAGCTCTAAACGGAGGAGAAGACCCAATGTTTTTAGCAAGAAGAATAGTAATATGTGCATCAGAAGATGTGGGGTTAGCAAATCCAAATGCATTAGTAGTTGCAAATGCAGCAATGCAAGCAGTTCATATGGTTGGAATGCCAGAAGCAAGAATTTTATTATCAGAAGCAGCAGTATATGTAGCTTTATCTAAAAAATCAAATGCAACATATATGGCCATAAATAAGGCATTAGAAGATGTAAAAACAAAAGATACAGGCGAAATACCAATGCATATAAGAAATGCACCAATAGAAAAAATGAGAGAGCTTGGATATAATGAGGGATATTTATATCCACATGATTTTCCAGGACATTATATTGAACAACAATATTTACCAGATAAGATGGTTGACACGAAATATTATATAAAGGATGAAAATATAACTTTGTAAATAAAAAACTTACATAAAACGCAAAAATATAACTTTGTAAATAAAAAGTGGCATTTGATAAAAAAATGTCATTTTTTTTGTTGTAATTCGTTATAATACTAAGATAAAAAAGAAGACTGATGAATGGGGGTAAAAATGAAAAAAATATTTGAACTAATAAATGAAGAAACAGAAGAAAATTGGAAATATACTAATGATAAATATTTATTTGAATTACAAAAATTTTTAGATATAGCCGAAAATATTGAAGATGAATATTTACAAAATATTATAATAGAACAAATGATAAAATGTGATAGAAGCCTTACAAACATAGCAGAAGAAATGTTTAAAAATATAAAAAGTCAAAAAGTGTATAAAATATAGAAAAAAGGCAAACCTACAATAAAGTAGGTTTTTATTATGTGGAAAAAAATTTTAATAGGTTTATTAGCAGGAATTGTAAGTGGATTATTTTCAACAGGTGGAGGAATGATATTAGTTCCAGCATTGGTATATTTAATGAATTTCGAAGATTCAAAAGCTAGAGGAACAACAATTTTGTGTATATTACCAATGGTTGTAACTAGTAGTATTTTTTACTATAAAAGTAATTATATAAACTGGAAAATCGCAATATTGTGTGCTATTGGAGGCACAATGGGAGGATATATAGGAGCAAAATTATTAAAAAAATTACCAACAAAAATATTAAAAATAGCATTTACAATATTTTTAGTTTATGCTAGTACAAAAATGATTTTTGGTTAAAAATTTAATTATACAAAGAATATTAAAATTTAGTTAATTAGTTAAATTTTAATTAAAAGAAAGGCTATAGCTAATGTTTGAAATAATTATAGGTTGTATTTCGGGAATAGTAAGTGGAACAGGTATGGGAGGAGGTACTATATTAATTGTACTTTTAACCTTTATGCTAGGAATAGAACAACATGTAGCACAAGCTACAAATTTAATATTTTTTATACCAACATCAATAATAGCAATAATTGTGAATTTAAAAAATAAAAATATAGAATTAAAAACGGCAACAATTATTTCAATTTTTGGGATTTTAGGAGCAATAATAGGAGCAAAAATTTCTACACATATACAAGTAGGTTTATTAAAAAAATGTTTCGGTGTATTTCTACTAATAATTGCAATTCATGAAATATATACCATTTTTAAGTTGAATAAAAAAGAAAAAAATACAAATAATAAAGAAAATGTAAAAAATATCATTGAATAGATATTTAATTGTATTAGCATTATAAAATTAAAGAAAGGAAGTAGAAAGTTATGAAATTTGTAAAAGGTGTTATGATAGGTGGATTAATAACAACAGGTTTAGTTATGATGTATGCCGAAAGTGGCATGATGAATAAAAAGAAAATGATGAAAAAAGGAAAACAATTAGTGAAGAAAATGGGAATTGTGTAATTGCTATGTGGCTGACCTAGAGAATTTTTTACATTCTAGGTCAGCTATTATCTTTTACATAGTTTTATTTTTCACATTTACATTCATCAAAGTTTGTTTCCATTTTCTCATTACAGCAATGCTCAACATTTTCTAAATAACAATCACATTTATCATGTTTAGAACCTTTTAAGCATTTTCCTTCGTGATGACATTTTGCACATATTTTCATTCTATCAGTATCATTTACCCAAATTTGAAGAGCATATTGTTTACCAGGACAAAGTGGTCCAAATACGAATTCTCCTTCTTTATCTGTAAAAGTATGACCGATAGGGCGTCTGTCTTTTTTACCACAATCATATACTATTTCAACTAATTCTACAACTGCATCACATACAGGCTCTTTAAAACAATTTTTTACAACTCCATATATTACATCTCTATTATCTTCTGGTAAAGTAATATCTAAGTCAAATTGTTTACCTCCTGATATAACACCATCAACATCTAAAATTGGGCAACAAGGTTTTTTATTTTCTAAATCCATTATTTATCCATCCTTTCTAACAACAAAATAGTTGTTAATATATAATATGAGAAGTATGGAATAAGTTGTCAAAAAAACAGAAAAAATGAAAATTTTGCATTTTTTAAGAATAAGTGGTATAATAGTATTGTAGGTCATATACAAAGGAGGTAATTAATATGGGAACACAAGCAGAAAGACAAGAATTTTTAAATAAAATGTCAAATAATGGACAACTAAAGCAAATATCTTTGAGAAGATTAGATAATATAGATATAAGTAAGAGAAACAATATTAAAGAAGAAAGAAAGCCAGTAAGAAAAGAAAAATATGTTGCTAAAGATAGAAAAATTAGAAATATAGCAAAACAGCATAAAAAGACTAATACTATGAAAAAAAGAATAGGCTTACTTGTTACAGCAGGGCTTGTTGCATTTGGTTCATATGGAGCAAAACAATATTATGACCAAAATATGAAACCAGTAACTTTAGAGGAAGCTTTAGAATCAGGTAAGACATTAGAAGAGTTAGGATTAAATGAAGCAACAGTAGAGAAATTATCAGAAGTAGAAGAAAGTTTAAAAAATGTAGAAAATTTATCAAAGGATGAAATACTTCATGTAGGTGAAGAAATAGAAGATATAAAATTTTCAGTTATACAGTCAAAATTAGGAAATGAAATTGGGGACTATGAAAGTATAGTAGTAAAACCAAGAGATAATAATGCAATATCAAGAATAATTGTAACAAGTGACGATGAAGAAAAAATATTTATAGAAGGCGACCATTATGGTAAAGATATAGGTGACCATATAGAAAATATTAGAACTATACAAGTAGCAAATACAGAGTTTGAGAATGATAAAATAGATAGAGAAGAAACTGTAAAAACATATGAAAATGCTTTGGAAGAAACAGAAAGATTTGCTTCTTCAGAAATCACAGTAAATGAAAATGGCAAAATAAAATGTGAAAGGACAACAAAAGCTGATTTAGAAAAAATAAAAGAAAATGAAAGTAAAGAACTTGCATCAATAGAAGACGAAGGTAGATAATTTAACTAAAAGTGCATAAAACTTCCACTCCTTGCAAACAATATGTATAAAACATATTGGCAAGGAGTGGAAGTTTTTTGAAAGTAGATAAAATATTAAAAATAGATGGAACTTTATTAAATAAAGTACAATTAGAAAATTATTTACAAAAAATTGCGTCAAACCACAATTTAGTAAATAATTCTAAAAAAGAAACATATCCTATACCACATTTGATTGAAAGTTATGAGGTTATAAAAACAGTATATAATTTATTAAATGAACATTTAAAAATAGGAATAAGTATTCACCCAGCAGGAGAATGGTTGTTAGACAATTTTTATATTATAGAAGAAACAGTAAAGCAAATTCAAAAAGAATTAACATTAAAAAAATATGTTAATTTTCTAGGAATAGGAAATGGAAAATATAAAGGATATGCAAGAATATATGTATTAGCCTCAGAAATAGTAGCATATACAGATAATAAAATAGAAAGAAGAGATTTAGAAGATTATTTAAAAAGCTATCAAAGTAAAAAAACATTAAGCATGGAAGAAATATGGAATATAGGAATTTTCCTTCAAATAGCAATAATTGAAAATATAAGAGAAATAAGTGAAAAAATATATAATAGTCAAATTCAAAAATATAAAGCAGAAAATATAGTAGAAAGACTAATAGAAAACAAGTCAAAAGCTGAACAAAACTTTACTAACTTTAATAATAAAATTAGCAAAATAGATGTAATAAAAGATATGAAATATCCATTCATAGAATATATGTCATACATTTTAAGAAGATATGGAAAAAAAGGTTATAGCTATCTAAAAGTCTTAGAAGAAACAGTCGAAATGACAGGAACAACTATTCAAGAAGTGACTAAAAAAGAGCATTTTGATATTGCAGTAACAAAGGTATTAATAGGAAATAGTATAACAAGTATTAGAACTATTCAAAGAATAAATTTTTTAGAGATATTTGAAAAAATAAATGGTGTAGAAGAAATATTAAAACAAGACCCAGCTGACGTATATAGTAAAATGGACAATAATACTAAAGAATGTTATAGAAATAAAATAAAAGAAATTTCTAAAAAGACTAAAATTTCAGAAATTTATATAGCTAAAAAAATTCTTGAAATAGCAAAAAATAAAAAAGAAGGTTCAAAACAATATCATATAGGATATTATTTAATAGGGAAAGGAATAGATGAGTTATATGAAAAATTAAATTTAAAAAAGAAAAAACTTAGTAAAAAACTGAAAGAAAAAATTTTTGTATTAGTAAATATATTATTAACATTACTTATATCTATAAGTATAAGTGCAATATTAAATGCAAATATACAAAAAATATCAATTTTTATAATAGGAATATTTATATTCTTAATACCATCATCTGAAATTTCAACACAAATAATACAATATATATTAAATAAAATAGTAAAACCAAAAATAATCCCAAAAATAGATTTTACCAAAGGAATAGATATTGAAAATTCTTGTATGGTTATAATTCCAACAATTTTGAAATCAAGAGAAAAAGTAAAAGAATTATCAAGAAAACTAGAAGTATATTATATAGCAAATAAATCAGAAAATATATATTTTACATTACTTGGTGACTGCACAGAAGAAGATACACAAGATAAAGAGTTTGATGAAGAAATAATTAAAGAAGGAATAGAACAATGCAAAAGATTAAATAAAAAGTACTCAAAGGAAAATGACTTTCCTATTTTTAATTTCATATACAGAAAAAGAGAATGGAATGAAAAAGAAGGAAAATATTTAGGCTGGGAAAGAAAAAGAGGAATGCTCACACAGTTTAATGAGTACATTTTAGGAAATGAAGCAAATAAATTTAAGGCAAATACAATAGAAAATAATAAAGATATATTACCACAAATAAAATATATAATAACCTTGGATGCAGATACTGATTTAATATTAAATTCAGCATTTGAGTTAGTGGGTGCTATGGCACATATTTTAAATAAACCAATAATAGATGAGGAAAAAAACATAGTAACAGAAGGTCATGCACTTATTCAACCACGAATAGGAATTAATTTAGATGTAAGTTATAAAACTATTTTTACAAAATTATTTGCAGGAGATGGAGGAATAGATTCATATACAAATGCAATATCTGATTTATATCAAGATAATTTTAATGAAGGAATCTTTACAGGAAAAGGAATATATGATTTACAAACATTTTCGAGAGTTTTAAAAAATGCAATACCAGAAAATACAGTACTAAGTCATGACTTATTAGAAGGTAGTTATTTAAGATGTGGTTTAGCAACAGATATATTATTAATGGATGGATATCCAACTAAATATAATAGCTTTATGAATAGGCTATCTAGGTGGATTAGAGGTGACTGGCAAATCGCAAAATGGATTACATCAAAGGTAAGTAACAAAGAAAATAAAATAATAAAAAATCCATTAAATTTTTTATCTAAATATAAAATTTTTGATAATCTAAGAAGAAGTTTATTAGATATATCAATATTATTTGCTAGCTTTATATCTATAATAATTTCAGCAATATATAAAATAGATATTTACCCGATAATTACAATTATGATATTAATAGGAATATTTCCATATTTATTAGAAACATTAAATAGATTAATTATGAAAAAAGAAGGAGAACAAAAGCAAAAGACCTTTGAACCTAAAATTACAGGATATAAAGGAATAATTCTAAGAAGTATAATCACAATTTCATGTTTACCATATAAAGCATATATGTCACTAAAAGCTATTATAAAAACAATTTATAGAGTAACAATTAGTCATAAAAATTTATTAGAATGGCTAACTTCAGAAGAGGCAGAAAAACAATCAAAAGATGATTATTTTTCATATTATAAACAAATGTGGATTAATATTTTAATAGGAATAATTGCAATAGGATTTTCAATAATTAGAAATAATATAATAGGAGTTATATTAGGTATTTTATGGCTCATAGCACCATATATAATGTGTTATATAAGTAAAGAAATAAAAGAAACAAAAACTTTAGAAAGATTAACAAAAAAAGAAAAAGAATATGTTTTAGAAATAGGAGAAAGGACTTGGCAATTTTTTAAAACATATTTGACAGAAGATAATAATTATTTAATACCAGACAATTATCAATGTGGAAGAAAAAATAAAATAGTAGATAGAACATCTTCTACAAATATTGGGCTATCAATTTTAGCAGTAATTTCAGCATTTAACTTAAAATATATTAATCAAAAAGAAACCATAGATTTATTACAAAATATAATGATATCAGTTGATAGTTTACAAAAATGGAATGGTCATTTATATAACTGGTATAATATAAAAGCTAAACAGCCACTAATTCCGAGATATGTTTCAACAGTAGATAGTGGAAATTTTGTGGGATATTTATATGTAGAAAAAGCATTTTTAGAAGAGATTTTAAGTAAAGAAATAACAGAAGAAAAAGAAGAACAAATGAGCAATCAAATAGAAGAAATTTCAGTAAAAAAAATACTAGAAGAAAAAGAATACAAAATAAAAAATCAAATAGAAGAAATTTTAAATATAATTAATAGAATAATTGAAAATACAGATTTTTCACATTTATATAGTTATGAACATCAAATTTTTTCAATAGGATATAATATAGAAGAAAATAAATTAACTGACTCATACTATGACTTATTAGCATCAGAAGCTAGACAAGCAAGTTTTGTTGCAATAGCTAAAAAAGATATACCATCAAAACATTGGAACCATTTAAGTAGGACATTAACAATAATTGATAAATATAAAGGATTAGTTTCTTGGTCAGGAACAGCATTTGAATATTTAATGCCTAATATAAATATGCCTAAATATAAAGGAAGCTTACTAGATGAATCATGTAAATTTATGATAAATAGTCAAATGAATTATGCAAAACAATTAAACTTACCTTGGGGAATATCAGAAGCAGCCTTTAACTTAAAAGATTTACATTCTAATTATCAATATAAGGCTTTTGGTATACCATGGTTAGGTTTAAAAAGAGGACTAGCAGATGAAATGGTAGTATCTTCATATGGTGGGATATTAGCTATATGTGATAGACCAAAAGAAGTTGTAGAAAACTTAAGAGTATTAGAAAACTATGGAATGTATGACAAATATGGATTTTATGAATCAATAGATTTTACACCAGAAAGAGTAGAATATGGAAAAAAAGCAAGTATCGTAAAAACATATATGGCACATCATCAAGGATTAATTTTATTATCAATAAATAATTTATTCAATAATAATATCTTACAAAAATTATTTATGAAAAATCCAGAGATAGAAGCTACTGCAATATTACTTCAAGAAAGAATGCCAGAAAAAGCAATTATAACAAAAGAAGATAAAGAAAAAGTAGAAAAATTAAAATACAAAGATTATGAAAATTATATTCAAGAAACCTATAACAAAATCGACGAAAGGATTGTTAGAGGAAATGTAATATCAAATGAAAATTATACAATAGCAATAGACCAAAAAGGAAGAGGAGTAAGTAAGTTTAAAGATATTTATATAAATAGATTTAAAAAGACAGAAGATTATTTACAAGGAGTAATAATTAATATAAAGAATATAAAAACAAAAAATATAATAAGTACAAGTTATCTGCAAAATGGAAATAAAGAAAACAAATATCAAATAAGTTTTATGCCAGATAAAATAATGCAAGAAATAGGAAATGGAAATATAAAAGCAAAAATAAATACAACAATTGCATCAAATGAACCAGTAGAAATTAGAAATATAAATATAGAAAATGTAGGAAATGACGAAGAAATTTTAGAGGTAACTGGATATTTTGAGCCTGTATTATCAAAGAAAGAACAAGATTATGCACATCCAGTATTTAATAATTTATTTTTAATGTATGAATATGACGAAGAAACAAAAAGCATAGTTATAAAAAGAAAGAAAAGAGAAAATAACTGCCAAGAAGTATATATGGCAACAACTTTAAATACAAATAGTGATAATATAATAGGAGAAATGGAATACGAACTAGAAGAAGAAAAATTTATTGGAAGAGGAAATTTAGGAATACCTTTAATGGTAAAAAACTCGGTACCATTTTCTAGAAAGGTGGGAAATGTAACAGAGCCAATAGTTGCATTAAAAAGAACAGTGAAGATAAAACCACAAGAGAAAATAAACTTAAACTTAATAATTTCAGTAGAAGAGGAAAAAGAAAAAACATTAGAAAATTTAAAGAAATATGAATCACAAGAAAATATAAAAAATGTATTTGAATTATCAAAAGCTAGGATAGAAGCAGAAAGTAGATATTTAAGAGTAAAAGGAAAAGATATATCAATTTATCAAAAAATGTTATCATATATTATTTTTGACGATTCAACTAAAAGTATAAATAAAGAAAAATTCAATAAAAGAGAATATAGTCAAAGTGATTTGTGGAAATATGGGATATCAGGAGATAATCCAATAATATTAGTAAAAATTCAAAATATTAATGATATATATTGTATAAAAGAAATATTAAAAGCTTATGAGTTTTTTAGAACTAAAAATGTAGAAGTAGAAATAGTTATATTAGATGAAGAAAGATATAGCTATGAAAATTATGTAAGAGAAGAAATAGAAAACTCAATATTAAATAGTCAGATGGGATATTTAAAAAATATTAAAGGTGGAATATTTGTAGTAAATAAAGAAGAAATGGAAGAAAAAGATATAGAGTTATTAGAATTTATATCAAGTATAATGATAGATAGTAGTAAAGGTGGATTAGAAAATAACTTAAAAGAAATTGAAGAAGAATATATGGAAAAATATAAAGAAATAGGAAAAGAACCACAAATAAATAATATTATATTTGAAGAAAAAGAAAATGATGATATAGATATACTAACTAATAAAGAAAATTTAAAATATTACAATGAATATGGTGCTTTTTCAGAAGATGGAAAAGAATATTTAATAAGAATAGATAAACAAAAGAGATTACCAACAGTATGGGCACATATTATGGCAAATGAAAAATTTGGAACAATAGTTACAGAAAATATGGGTGGATATAGTTGGTATAAAAATAGTAGATTAAACAGAATAACAAGTTGGTCTAATAATCCAAGCTATGATATTCCATCTGAAATAATTTATATAAAAG
The DNA here is from genome assembly GCA_958413095.1 of uncultured Clostridium sp. Taxonomy (GTDB): domain Bacteria; phylum Bacillota; class Clostridia; order TANB77; family CAG-508; genus CAG-269. Next base: position 1,637 of record CATYUF010000024.1, on the reverse strand, counting down.
ATGATGAAACCAAAAAGACCTGGTCATTAGGATTAAATCCAAGGCCTGATAATAATAATTATAACATTATATATGGTTTTGGCTATTGTAAATATATTCATAAAAGCATAGGAGTAGAGCAAGAGCTTGAAATATTTGTCCCAAAAGAAGATGGTTGTAAAATAGGAATATTAAATTTAAAAAATACAACACCAAATAGAAAAAAATTAAAAATATATTATTATATAAAACCTGTAATAGGGGAGGATGAAATAAAAACTAACAGTAATATAAATATAAGATTTGATAGAAACAATAATATAATAACAGCAAGAAATTTATATACAAATGAAATAGTAGGAACAAAAGTATATGTTTCATCAAGTGAAAAAATAGTTAGTTATACAGGAGATAAAAAATTCTTTATAGGAAAAAATAGTTTGCAAAATCCAGAAGCACTTCAAAAGGTGAATTTGAATAATGAAAACTCAATAGGAAGAAATTCTTGTATAGCAATAGAGTTAGAAATAGAACTTGAAAGTTATGCTAATAAAGAAATATCACTAATATTGGGTGCAGAAGATAATTTAATAGATTGTAAAAATATGGCATATAAATATAGCAAAATTTCGAATTGTAAGCAAGAGTTAAATATAGTAAAAAATTATTGGAAAGAATATTTAGGAACATTGCAAGTGTATACTTCATTAGAATCTACAAATATATTATTAAATGGTTGGTTAGCTTATCAAATAATCCAAAGTAGGTTAATAGGAAGAAGTGGTTACTATCAATCAGGTGGGGCTTATGGATATAGAGACCAACTTCAAGATGCAATGGGGCTAAAATATTTAGATATATCTAAACTAAGAAATCAAATAATTAAGCACAGCAAAGAGCAATTTATAGAAGGAGATGTAGAACATTGGTGGCATGAAGAAACTCGGAAGAGGAATAAGAACAAGATTTTCAGATGACTTATTATGGCTTCCATATTTAGTATTAGAGTATATTAAATTTACAGGAGATTATAGTTTATTAGAAGAGGAAACACCATATGTTGTGGGAGAAATATTAAAAGAAGGGGAAGATGAAAGATATGATAAATATTTAGAAAGTGAAGAAAGAGAAAGCATATATAGACATTGTATAAGAGCAATAGAAAGAAGTTTCAATTTTGGAGAAAACGGATTACCAAAAATAGGAACAGGAGATTGGAATGATGGATTCAGTACAGTTGGAAATAAAGGGAAAGGTGAAAGTGTTTGGCTAGGATTTTTCTTATATAAAATATTGGATGGATTTATTGAAGTTTGCAAAAAAAGAGTAGAAGAGGGAAAAGAAGATGCAAATATAATTGAAAAATTTGAAAAAATAAAACTTGATCTAAAAAGAGCTTTAAATACAAAAGGCTGGGATGGACGATGGTTTAAAAGAGCCTTTATGGATGATGGAAGTGCTTTAGGAAGTATGGAAAATGAAGAATGTAGAATTGATAGTATAGCACAAAGTTGGAGTATAATTTCAAATGCAGGGGATAATGATAAAAAATATATATCAATGGAAAGCTTAGAAAATCATTTAATAGATAAAGAAAATGGAATAATCAAGTTATTAGATCCACCATTTGAAAAAGGAAAATTAGAACCAGGATATAT
>CATYUF010000023.1 GCA_958413095.1 uncultured Clostridium sp. | reverse complement strand
ACTCTTATTGAGCTGGATTTTCTGGTTATCGGGTTCCTATTTTAGGACACCCTCAGGCGAAGAAGCATATGAGTGTTCTAACGTTTTGATTGAGATAAATAAAATGCAAATTGAAAATTAAATAATAGTGCTTATAGTAAATTCATCGTCATTATCGTCATCAAAACGTGTTCTGCAAAGAGATGCAAGAAGGGAGAAAAATAATATGGCATATACAATATTAAGATTTAAAAAAGATAAAGGTGGTGCAATTGCTGGTTGTGAAAGACATAATGAGAGGAAAAAAGAAGCCTATAAAAGCAATCCTGATATAGATATTACCAGAACAAAATATAACTACCATATAGTACAAGCACCAAAATACACCTATGGTAGAAAAATAAAAGAGTTAATAAAAAAATATGAATGTAAAACAAGAAAAGATAGTATAAGACTGGTTGAAACATTAATAACTGCTTCTCCAGAGTTTATGAATAAGTTAAGTGAAAAAGAGCAAAGAGAATATTTTGAAAGAGCAACAGAATTTATGAAATCAGAAATAGGAGAAGACAGAATAATATCAGCTGTAGTTCATATGGATGAAAAAACACCTCATATGCATTTAGCATTTTGCCCAATTAATCAAGAGGGTAAATTATCTGCTAAAAGTATATTAGGGAATCAAAAGAGTTTATCTGAATGGCAAACAAGATATTATGAATTTATGCATGAAAGATGGCATGAATTAGAAAGAGGTCAATCTGCACAAGTAACAAAAAGAAAGCATATTCCAACATGGCTATTTAAAATGGCAGATAATTTGGATTATTTATATAACAAATTATCTAATGTAATAGAAAATATTAATTTAATTGGTATGAAAAAAGATAAAGCAGAAGCAATGGAGATATTATCTGAATTTGTGCCAAAAGCTCGTAAATTTTCAGCAAAAGTAAATTCTTATCAAGATTATATAAGAGAACTGGAAATAAAAGTAGTTAATCAAAAATATGATAATAAGGAACTTGCAGAAGAAAATAACGAACTGAAAAAACAAATGGGAGATAAAGAATTTGAAACTAGTATGAAATTAATGAATATGCAAAATCAACTTAAGAAATATGAAAAATATATAAAGAAAGTTCCAAAAGAGATACTTGAGGAAATTGATAGGAAAGAAAGAGAACATAATTATTATAAAGATAAGGAGATGGAAAGATAATGGCACAAATTTTAAAAGAAGAAAAATTAATTTATACAACACATGAAGTTGCAAAAATATTGCATTCAAGTCCAAATTATATTTATGAATTAATTAAAAAAGGGAAGTTAAAAGCTGTAAAATTAAAAAGTCTGAAAATAAGGAAAACAGCCTTAGAAGAATTTTTGCAAGAAAATGAAGGAAATGATCTATCAGATTTAGAGAATATAAAAAGAATAAATGAATAGGAGTGAAATAAATATGTCGAGTATCAGAATAAGAAAAAGAGGTAAAAGTTATGAATATTGCTTTGATATTGGAAAAGTTAATAATAAAAGAAAAAGAATAACAAAGTCTGGATTCAAGACTAAAGCCGAAGCACAAGAGGCAGGAACAGTTGCTTATGAAGAATATATTAGAACAGGTATTGTTGTAAAAGAATGTCAAATGTCATATCATGATTATTTAGATTTTTGGTATGAGAATTACTGCAAGATTAATTTAAAATATACTACACAGGAAGCATATAAAAATATTATAGAAAAATATTTAAAACCTTCACTTGGATTATATAGATTAAGTGCAATAACGAGTGTAACCTTGCATAGCTTCTTAAATGAATTATGTAGCAAATATTCTTTTTCTAGAAGTTATTTTAAAAATATATTAAAAGTAATGAAAGGTACTTTTAGAGATGCAACAGATGTTTATGGATTTATAAGATATAATCCTAGCTTAACATTGAAATTGCCTAAAATGGAAGAGAATAGTGATTTTGAAAAACATTTATATACACAAGATGAAATTGATAAAATTCTAATAAGGTTTAAAGATGATGATGTATTTACCTGTGCTTTTATTACAAGTTGTTTTACAGGAATGAGACCAGGAGAATTATGTGCATTAACTTGGGAAGATATTGATTTTGAGAGTAAAGTTATAAATGTTAGACATTCTGTTTCTGATAAGAAAAAGAATGAAAACGGTAGATGGTATATTGGCACAACTAAAACAAAAAGTGGAGAAAGACAGATTCATATTAGTCCAACACTTATGAAAGCTTTAGTTAATTTTAAAAATAAACAAATGGAATTAAGACTTTTATATGGTAAGGATTATAAGTATTATCATTTAGAAGAAGTAAAAAATCAATATGGAAAAGTTTTGGAATATCAAATCGTAGAAAATCAATCAAATATTTTATCAATGAAACCTGTTAATATGGTTTTTACAAGAGATAATGGCAAATATTGTGGTACAGATATATTAAAATATCCATATAAAATCATTCATAATGAACTAGGCATAGAAAATTGCAGATTTTATGATTTAAGGGGAAGTTATGCGACTACAATTTTAAGAAATGGAGTAGAAATAAGAGATGTTGCAGATGTGCTAGGACATAAAGATATAGAAACTACAGAAAATTATTATATTTCAAGCACAGATGAAACAAGAAAAAATGTAACTGATTCTTATGAAAATGCTATAAATTTAGATGTTATTGAAGAAATTATAGAATATAAAATTTCTATCTAAATATTAATATAAAATTTTACTAGAATTAGAGAGCTGGTTGGCATAATTAGCTCTCTAAAAAGTTTTTAAATGAACGATGTTTTGTTGTAAAAAAGTAAATTTTTTGATATAATGTTTTCGAAAATGATATGAAGAATTATTTGGAAAAATTTAAAGTAACGATATAGTGAAGGAAGCTGATAGAAGATGTTAGAAAAATATATAGAAGTAATAAAGCCATATATTATAGAATTATTTAAAAATGATTCAAGTGGGCATGATATAAGTCATTTAATAAGAACAATGAATATTGCTTTGAATTTATGTAAAAAAGAAAATGGTGACGAATTAATTGTTGGTATTTCGGCATTTATGCATGACATACATAGAATAATGCAAAATGAAACAGGTAAATTTGTATCTCCAAAGGATTCGTTACCTAAAGTAAGAGAAATTTTAAGTAATACTGATTTATCAGAGGAGATTATCAACAAAATTTGTTATTGTATAGAATATCATGAGATATATAATTGGAACGGAAATAATATTGATGATATAAATACATTAATATTGCAAGATGCTGATAATTTAGATGCAATAGGTGCAATTGGAATTGGGAGAACATTTAGTTATGGTGGTGCACATAATGTAAAAATGTACGACGAGAATAGTCCGTTGGAAACTTTAGAAAAATATTCTGAAGAAAAAGGAGATGATCCATCAACTATACATCATTTTTATCACAAGTTATTTAAACTTGCTGATAATATGAATACAAAATCTGCTAAAGAACAAGCAAAATATAGAACGGAATATATGAAAAACTTTGTTAATGAGTTTTTAGAAGAATGGAATGGAGTGAAATAAAATGATTGATACTGGATTTTTATATGCAGAAGATAATCATAGAATTTTTATAAATTCTTGTTTAGGTTGTACAGGAGGTTGCAAATATTGTTATTTGGCAAAAAGTGGATATGATAATAATTCAAAGTTAAAAGTAAAAAAAGCTGAAGAAATATTAAGCGAATTAAATAAAAGTGGTTTGGAAGTTTCTGAAAAAACATTAATCACATTAGGATGTTTTTCAGAATGTTGGGATGATGAAAATAAATCTGAAACTATAAAATTAATAAAATATTTTTTACAAAAAGGAAATCAAGTTCAGTTATCTACAAAAAAAGAAATTTCAACAAATGAAATGGCTGATATACAAAATTTTATAAAATATTACGGACAATTGGTTGTATTTCTTAGTTCAGCGACAATAAGTAAACATTCTTCAGTTGAGCCTAATACAGATGAACCTCAAAAAAGATTTAGAACATTTAGATTAAAAAAAGAATTAGGTATACCAACAGTATTATACATAAAACCTGTATTACAGGGGATTACAATAAATGATGTTGAAGAATATAAAGAAGTTATAAGGAACTATGGAATTCAAGATGTAGTTGTAGGTAGTTTATTTACTGAACAACAAAATAGTGAAACTGTACATTTTTCAAATGAAAATAAATTATTTTATAATCCTGTTTCAGATGAAGAAGTAATAAAAAGGCAATTATCTGAATGTGCTAGAGTTTATACAAGAAGTTCGCAAGTAATGCAGCAATATAGAGAAAAAGAATTAAGCGAAAGGTAAGAAAGGAGAATTTTTATTATGAATGATTCAAATGGAGACATTATAATATATCAAACAGAAGATGGTTTAACAAAAATAAATGTTAAAATTGAAAATGAAACAGTATGGTTATCACAACAACAGATGGCAGAACTGTTTAGTACATCAAGAACTAATATTATAGAACATATAAACAATATTTATGAAGAAGAAGAATTAGATAAGAATTCAACCTGTCAGAATTTCCGACAAGTTCGAAAAGAAGGCAATAGAAATGTTACAAGAGAAATACCTTTTTATAATTTAGATATGATAATTTCTTTGGGATATAGGGTAAAATCTAAAGTTGCTACAAATTTTAGAAAATGGGCGACAGAAAGATTGAAAGAATATATGATTAAAGGCTTTACAATGGATGATGAAAGACTTAAAGGAAATGGTGGAGGTAATTATTGGAAAGAATTACTTGCTAGAATTAAGGATATTCGATCATCAGAAAAAGTATTATATAGACAAGTTCTAGATTTATATGCAACAGCAGTAGATTATGATCCTAAAGATGAAAAATCAATTAAATTCTTTAAAATTGTTCAAAATAAATTACACTATGCAACTCATGGACATACGGCTTCAGAAGTAATATATGAAAGAGCAGATGCGGATAAACCATTTATGGGATTAACAACTTTTAAGGGGGATATTCCAGTATTAAGTGATGTTGTAATTGCTAAAAATTATTTAAGTGGAGATGAATTAAAAGTTTTAAATAATTTAGTGTCAGGATATTTTGATTTTGCTGAAATTCAAGCAATAAGACATAATCCCATGCATATGGAAGATTATATTAAACATTTAGATATGATTCTTTCTTCTACAGGAGAAAAATTATTAACTGGAGCTGGGAAAATTAGTCATGATAAAGCAATAGAAAAGGCTAGAGCAGAATATAAAAAATATCAAGTAAAAACTATTAGTCCTGTTGAACAAGAATATTTGAATACTTTAAAAGAAATTAGTAAAGAAATAAAAAAGGAAGATAAAAAATAAATATTATTTTAAATGAGGAGACATGTATGAAACCCAGGGATTTATTGAAGAAGTTACATCCGAATCAGTTTTCAGATTCTAAAATTATAGATAAAATTGAATGCCCAAGAACTTTATTAGATTTTCATTTGTCAAATTTATCAGAACAGAATAAACATTTTGATTTTGAAGAATTTGTAAGAAAAATACTTGAAAGAGAAGTTTGTCCAAATTTAATAGAAGAAACAGGCCCTGCAGGTGGAGGGGATGGAAAAGTAGATACAGAAAATTATCCTGTGTCAACAAATATTCAAGAATTTTGGTGGTATGGTTTAAATGGTGAGAATGATAGGTGGGCATTTGCAGTTAGTTTAAAAAAAGATTGGAAATCAAAGTGCGACAAAGATATTGAAAAAATTATAAATACTAATAGAGGTTATACTAAAATATTTTTTATAACTAATCAATCAATTAAAAATGATAAAAGATTAGAATATCAAGACAATAAGAATAAGGAAACAGGGGTAAATATAACTATTTTTGATAAGACATGGATATTAGATAAGGCGCTTAATGATAAGAATTTAGATTTACTAAAAATAATTGGTATTGCTCAACCACTAAAAGAGAAACAAATTGGTCCAAGTGATTTGAAAAAACAAAGACGAATAGAAGAAATTGAAAAACAATTAAAAGATTATTCTTCAAAAAAAGTAATTAATCAAGATGTTATTGATCTTTCTATAGAATCAGCTATTTTGAGTAGAGACTTAGAAGAAGAACAAATGATTGTGCTAGGAAAATTTCAGCGTAGTCTGGGATTTGCAAGACAAAAAAATAATATTGTGGCTCAAAGAAATATTTTATATGATTTAGCTTGGTATTATAATTGGTGGATAAATGATGATTTGAATTTTGAAAAATATTATAATGAATATAAAGAAGAAGTCATTAAAGATAAAAAAATAGAAGAAATATTGAAATTAGCTACATTATGGACACTGTTATATACCAGAAAGAATAGAAACAAAAATGAAATAAAAGATAAAACCACTGTGCTATTAAATCTTTTAAATGAAAAAGAAAAATCTCAAAGTCGAGTTACACAATTAGAAGCCAAAACGCGAATTTGTATTATTAAAATTGTATTGGAAGACAATATAGATAACCAATTTGATAGTCTAATTAAAATAATAGAAGAAGCAACAATATTTAAGGAATATGATTTTGTTGTTTTAGCTAAGATGATTGAAAATATGTTACCAATTTATAATGGAAATTCAAAATATGATGAACTTTACGAATTAATTACTAACAAACTCACAACTAGAAAAAGTGAGATTCAGCGTGCTGAAATGTATTTAAAAAAGTCTAAAATACTTTCATCAAACGGAAAACATTATGATGCAATAAATACTTTAGGAAAATGTTTGACTTTATTATATAAAGAAGAAACAAACGGTAAACTTTTAGAAACATATATAAATATTGGAGGTAATTTCGAATCTATTGGATTATTATACGCTGCTAAAAATTATTATATAGCTGCTATATCATTATTTATAGAAATATTTTTTAAGGAAAATGATTTAGATGTATTTTCTCTAAAAATAGTAAATAGGCTTATTGAAATAGAAATACAATTTGGAAATGTAGAACGTGCTATTGATTGGATTCATATTAAAAATATTTTTTTAAGTATATTAATTGATAAAAATGAAAAATTTAACCAAGAAGATGAAGAACAATATTTTTTACAAATAGATGCATTTATTTCAGCACAAATACTAAAAACTAAAGCAGAAGATTTTAAAGTGATGGATAAAATTATTTATGAATTATCAGATAATGCTTTAGTTAGTTCAGAAGTTATGGCTAAGTATGTTCTGGGTGTTTATGATACTCAATTATTAAAAGAATGTGATGGAGATAAAAAACGAGTTGACAAACATATCGAAGAATTTTATAAGGCATCACTACAACAAAAACTACCTGATCCTATCTATAACGATGGGAAAAAAGCTATTATTTATTCAATGTTGAATGGAAATAAAATGGAAATAAATTACACTGCTACAAAATTAATAAGTCGATTTGCTGAATTTATATTAGCGTTATTAGAAAATAGTTTGGCTACAATTCATAGTCATGAAACATATATGCGAGGAGATATTATAGTTAATCTAAAAGAAGAAAATAGTGGCAAGTTTGATGTTAAATATATATTTGATGGAATAGATACATATACTATTATTTTAGATTCATTTGATATGTATGATTTATCAGTTGAAAATCATAAAATAATTACTGATACTTTATTTAAGTTATTGGCTAATATATTTGCAGTTAATTTTATTTATAAAGATTATGAAAAAACTTTTAAAAAAATGTTTGAAGATGAAGAAACTTTTGTGAGAAGTTTGAATCACACTAATAGTTTGTATAATCTTAACCATATTTTTGGGTATGAAGACGAAAAAGATATTACTAATTATGAAATTACAAGAACTGAAGAATGGTATTCTAATATTGATTTTAATAACTCAAAAGAAGAAACTATAGATCCATTTGAAGATATTAAAAATATTAAATATGGAAAGCCTGAAAATAATCCGTTTGAAGATATATCACATAAAAATATTTATTCATCAGGAATGATTAAATGCAGTCATTGGGATTTTGCTAAGTGGAAAGGCGTTATGTATCTTGGGGATTTGGTTAATAAGAGTGAGATAAAAATAGGTTTTTTATTTGAAAATGAAGAAGGTGCCAAAAAAGTATTTAAAGATTTAATTGATTATGCATCAAAAGATGATAAAGAAGGAAAAATTGTAGTATCTTTTATAAAGGGAATTAGTAAAAAAAGAAAGTATGATTATAGAGTTATGATTACTGGTAGAGTTAATACTCCAAAGGATAAAAGTGAAAATATTATTGTTAATATGGCTACAAGATTTCATCAAATGAATTGTATTGATGATAAAAATATAGGAATTTTAGAAGAAATAATTAATAATGGGAATAATCCGAAAATCAGTATTTTACCAATGGCAATATTAAATGAAAAAATTATTCCTTTATGGGAATATGAAATAAGTTTAAAGAAAATTAATATTAGACAAGCATATGAAATTAGTAAATCTGATTTTGAATCGGCTGTTATTTTAAAAGATGATGAACCTATAATTCCAGAAGATATAAAAAATCCACCGATAAATGAAGTATTAAAAATATTACAAACAAAAAATTAAAGATTTATATAGTATGGAATTTGAGTGTGTTTCTAAACAAAAAAACGAAATAAATATTTAAAAGTATAGACAAAAAATGAATGATATTGTAAAATTTAAAACATATAAAAGACAAATAACGATGTAGACAATGTCGCCAATTTGTCGCCAAATAAAAAATATTTATTAATAAAATAAGTACAATAAATACAAATAATACAGATACTTCAAAAACTGAAACATGAGTAAATACAAGTAATACAGATAATATTTATAATGCTATAAATATTAGGAAAACTCGAACATGTGGATCAGGAAAGAAATATAAAAATTGTTGTGGAAGAAACCAATAAAATCCTAAAATAAATATAAAAACTAAAAAAGTAAAATAGTTTTAATTTGTAAAAGGCTTGAAAAAGTGAATTTTATGTGCTAAAATGAATATACTAATAAGAGTACAATAGTACAAAAAAAGCGGTGTTCCCCACCATTAAGAGGGGGTTGAAAAAGCGGTGTTCCCCACCATTAAGAGGGAGTTGAAAAAGCGGTGTTCCCCACCATTAAGAGGGAGTTGAAAAAGTAGGGGGCTATCTAGAAAGATAGTCCCTATTTTAAGTAAAGGAGTAAAAATGCAAAAAACATATAGTTTAGTAACTGTAAATAGTAAATATTGTGATTATTTGCGAAAATATGATTATAGAGTTAGTTATAATTCAAACGAAAAAGAATTAAGACCATTTATAGGAGTACTATTTGTTATAGATAGTATGAAATATTTTGCACCATTATCTTCGCCAAAACCTAAGCATATTAATATGAAGAATACAATAGACTTTTATAAGATTGATGGTGGTAAGTTAGGGGCTATAAATTTTAACAACATGATACCAATACCAGAAACAGAATATGAATATATTGACACTAATACACCTTGTCTTACTAATATAGAGAGACAATATAAAGAGTTATTAAAAGATCAATTAAGATGGTTAAATCGTTATGGTCAAAATTTGAGGATAAAGGCAAAAATTTTATATGATAAGAGAGTAAATGAGCAACTATCAGATAAAGTTGCAAATAGATGTTGTGATTTTACATTATTGGAAAAGAAATGTGTTGAATATGATAGGGTTAGAGAGGATATTACATAATTTTAAAAATGTGTGATAAAAAGGTCATAATTATTGTCTATTTTCAGAGTCTAATTTTAAAACCATTATCTAGAAACCAATAGCTGGTATAAAAAGCATAAATTTAATTGACAATTATTTAGAAAAAAGTTATTATTTAATATATTGGTATAAAAACGGTTATATATTTTTGTTAGAAAAGAATTAAAGAACTAATTAGTCAAGAATATAAAAAAAATAGGAGAGTGATAAAATGTTAGAATTAGAAGAAAATTCAAAACTAATTCAAGAATTAACTAAAAAATTAAAAGAATTAGGTGAGTCACTTTGACATAAATAATAAAGAACAAAATTTAAAAGAGTTAGAAAAAAAGACACTAGAACTGAATTTTTGGAATGATGCTAAAAATTCAACACAAGTATTATCAGAAATAAAAAAAATAAAAGGAAAATGTATAAAATATAGAAATATAGAAACAGAATTAAAAAATATAGAAGAATTAACAGAATTAGTAACTTTAGAACCAGACGAAGAGATTGCAAAAGATATATTAAAAAGCACTAAAAAAATAACAACTGAAATAGAAAAGTTAGAAATAGATACCTTACTATCAGGAAAATATGACAACAACAATGCAATTATAACAATACACCCAGGAGCAGGAGGAACTGAATCACAAGACTGGGCAGAAATGCTTTATAGAATGTATGTAAGATGGGCAAATAAAAATAATTACGAAATAAGAGAATTAGATTATTTAGAAGGAGAAGAAGCAGGAATAAAAAGTGTTACTTTTGAAGTTAATGGAGAAAATGCATATGGTTATCTAAAAGGAGAAATGGGAGTACATAGATTAGTAAGAATATCACCATTTGATAGTGGAGGAAGAAGACATACTTCATTTGCATCACTAGAAGTTTTACCAGAAATAACAGATGATATAGAAATAGATATAAATCAAGATGATTTAAGAATAGATACATATAGAGCTTCAGGTGCTGGAGGACAACATATAAATAAAACCTCTTCTGCAGTAAGAATTACACATCTTCCAACTAATATAGTTGTAGCATGCCAATCAGAGCGTTCACAAATTCAAAACAGAGAAACAGCTATGAAAATGTTAAAATCAAAGCTTTTAGACTTAAAAGAAAAAGAGCAAAAAGATAAAATTGAAGATTTAAAAGGAGAGCAAAGAGACATAGCTTGGGGAAGCCAAATTCGTTCATATGTTTTTTGCCCATATACAATGGTAAAAGATCATAGAACAAATTATGAAGTAGGAAATGTAGAAAGTGTAATGGATGGGAATATTGATGGATTTATTGAAAGCTATTTAAAAAGTCAAATATAAGTAAATAGCGATAATTTTAGTGATTTTTGTCTCCGACCCCAAAATCATTCCAAAATTATCTTAAAAATTGACAATAAAAAAATTCTAGAATATAATACAAGAGAGCTAAATTTAATTAAGTTAAGCTCTCTATATTAATTTACAAAGAAGGTGCTCAAAATGAATGACACAATAGTATTAAAATTTGGAGGAAGCTCAGTTGCAAATAACGAAAGACTAAAAATAGTTGCAGAAAAGATTATAAATCTGCATAACAAGAAAAATAAGATAGTTGTAATACTATCAGCACAAGGAAAAACAACAGACAAATTAATTGAAGAAGCTCGGAGAATTATCGAGTAATGTTCAAAAAAGAGAAATGGATGCATTAATAAGTTGCCGGAGAACAAATGTCAGCAGCAAAATTAAGTATTTTATTAAATAGTATGGGATACAATGCAATATCATTAACCGGTTGGCAAGCAGGAATATATACTAATAATACGAATCAAAATGCTATTATAAAAAACATTAATACAGAAAGAATAAGAAAAGAATTAGAAAATGAAAACATAGTTATAATTACAGGATTTCAAGGTATAAATGAGAACATGGATATAACTACATTTGGAAGAGGAGGCTCAGATACAACGGCAGTAGCAGTAGCAGCAGCATTAGATGCTAAAAATTGCTATATATTTTCAGATGTAGATGGAGTATATACAACAGATCCAAATGTAATTAGAGAAGCTAAAAAATTGTCAGCATTATCATATGATGAAATGTTAGAAATTTCTAGTGAAGGTGCTAAAGTATTGCACAATAGGTGTGTAGAAATAGGAGAAAAATTTAAAATTCCAATTATAACAAAATCTACTTTTAATAATAAACCTGGAACAGTGATTTCAGATATAATAGAAGAAGATACAATAAAAAGTGTAGTAAAAAAAGATATTTCAAGAATTTCAATTATAGGGAATGGAATAGTAAGAAATACTAAAGCAATAAAAAAAGTAATAGAAATAATTGAAGAAAATAAACTTGATATGTTAGAATTTAATGTTTCTGAAAGTAAAATTTCTATTGATTTTAAAAATATGGTAAATGACAATATTTTAGAGGAAATTCATTCTATAATTTAAAATAAAGTATTTAAATTATAGTGAGAATATGTTACAATAAATATATCAAATATATGCAAGGAGGATTGCAATATGAAAAATAAAAATTATCGGGATTCTAGATTAAAACATCAAATACTTTATGAAAGAGACAAAGGTAAAAAAGTCTTATACTGGAAATTAACTCCAGAACAGAAGGTATTTGTTGAAGAAAAAATTGGATGTAAAGTTGAACCGTATTTGTATGAGATAAGAACTAGAACTTTTTCAAATATCTCTAATTTACCATCTATATTAAAAGAAATTCATTATGCAAATAAGAAAAGAAAAATAACTATTATTCTAAGTTTGAACAGACAAGAAATAAAGGTTTTTAACGCATATGGAATACGGTATAGACCGATAAAATATAAGTTGGATTTGACAACTATAAAGAAATAATTTCATATTAAAATCTAAAATACAGGTACTGTTTTTTTGGTACCTGTATTGTCTTTGTCTTACAAGTTTATCATTTGTTATTGTGTATGAAAATTGACAAGTGTATAATAATATGATAACATCTCGCATATACATTAAATATGTATAAAGTAGCAATGTAATAAGAATGAAAAGGAGAGAAAAATGGAAAGAAAAACACAAAGGCGGTTTGTAGCAACAGGAGATTTAGTAGCAGATTGTTACTATCAGATTGAAAATGGTAAAAAGAAATTGGTAAAAGTGGACGGCGGTGCATCAAGATTTAATGTTATAGCAAACTTAGCAGCAAGAGGGTACAATACTAAAATTATTTCTGCTTGTGGCTCAGATAAGACAGGAGAAATTGTTTTAAATCTTATGAAAGATATTGGCGTTGATGTGGAAGATGTTATTAAACATAATAAAAGTACTAGAAAATATAATATAAGTCCTACACCATATGGAACTCATACTTGCATAAAGAAATGTCCTATATGTCATAAATCAACATGGTATGAAGAACCAGTTAGTGACTTTTCATATTGCCTAAAAAGGATTCAAAAAAGAGATGTATTGATATTTGATGCTCTTAATGAAGAATGCTTAGAAATAATTTTAAACACAACTAATAACAAAATATTGGATTTAGGTAGAATACGAAAATTGTTATTTTTGAGCCAAATCCAGCTGGAACATTGTTTAAAAGGAAGGTTTGAAATCTTGCAATTAAATGAATTTGTAGAAAAACATTTATTAGCAAGATTTGAATTAGAGTCTCTTAGTGAATTATATGAAATTCTAAAACCTAAATTATTAATAGTAACAAGAGGAAAAGAAGGAACAGATTTTGTATATCAAAATCAAATTTATTCTAAGGTTTTAAAAGAACCCACTAATGAGCTTGATGATACAGGAGCAGGAGACGCATTTCTTTCTGTAATTATTCAAGAATATTACAGTAATAACAAACAGGTAGATAAAGAATTTATAGATGCAACTTTTGAAAAAGCAATTAAAGTAACATCAAAAGTTGTTTCTTATTTAGGTGCTAGAGGCCACCTGTATGACGGTTATTATCTAGAAGATACATGTGATTGCATGTGCGAAAAATAATGAATATGTGCATTTTTATACTTAAATATGCATATATATAATTGTAAAAGACACACTATAAAATGTAGTAAATATATTTTCAGTGTGTCTTTTTAAGTTATACAGAGCTATATTTTTCTGTGACTTTAAATGGTGTTTAAGTAAGACATTATGAAGTCTTTGGTTATAACATAAAGTGAAAATAAATTTAATTGAAATTTGTTTTCAAAAGAAAAATTGAAAGGAGATAAAAATACATATGAATAATAAACAAGAAGAGAATATTAAAAAAATTAAAGAAGAATTAGAAAAAGAGGAAATAAAAAATATATATCTTATCTTTGTAGATTTTACTGGTAATATTTTATTTAAAAGTGTAGGAGTTAAAGAATTAATAAGAAATACACATGTTTCTTGGTTTGATGGAATAAGTATAAATGGAAATCTGATATCAGAATTTAAAAATATAAAAAACAGTGAATGGATGGTATTATTACCAGATAGCAATGGTTTTTATAAAATACCATTTATAAAAGACAAAAATCAAAAATCTGCAATAATATTATGTGATATAAAAAAACACCCATATGACACAAGAAAATTATTAAAAAATGTTGTAAATCAATATTTAAAAATAGGAATAACTCCAATTGTAGGACCTGAATTAATATATTCTATGGAGGCTGATGAAAAGCAGAATAAATTTATAGATAAAGAAAATTATTATTCTTCTTTACCAGTAAGCAAACGAACACAATTTAATAATAATTTAGTTAATAACATTTTAGAATCAAATATCGATATAGAATATTATATGCCATATGGAAAAAATCATAATAGAATCGATTTAGTTCCAGATGTAGCAAATATAAGTGCAGATAAATTATTTATTTGTAAATGGTTTGCAGAAAATTTAGCATATTTAGAAAATACAAGCATAGATTTTAGTAATATAGAAGAAAATGAAATTTCAAGTTGTCCAATGCATTTTAGTTTATGGAAAGGAAATAGGGAGCAAAACTTATTTTTTGATGAAAAAGATGAATTCGAGTTAAGTATTTTGGGGAAGAAATTTATAAATGGAATTATATATCATAATAAGTTTATAAAAGCTGTAATAAAATCTTCTACAAATTATCCATTAAAAGAACATATTATTAAATATTCTACTATTAGAGACAATTCGTTAATTTCAGTTCCACTATATTTCAAAGAAAAGCAAAAAAAGGATAGAGTAGGGTGGAGTAAAAGATGTATATATAATGGAATAAATGCTGATTGTAATTACTATTTAGTTATAGCATGTATACTATATGCTGGATTATTTGGGATTACTACTGAAAAAAACATTGAAAAATTAGCTAAAAGTGATAATTATTCAAAAAAAGAATTGATAGAAGAAGTTAAAGCGAACAAATATTTTAAAGGATTATTAAATGAAGAATTAATAAATAAAATAATTCAAAAATTAGAAGATTCTAGTGAAATATAACAAGAGGGAGCTTATAAATATTAACTTTATATAGATACAATTTAATAAATACAAAGGAGAGAGAAGTATGAATAAAGAATTTTGCCTTTTTCAAGTAGATGAAAAAAGAGTTATTTGGGAAGTTACAAAATATTGTAATTATAAATGCAAACATTGTTGTGCTTCTGCAAGTAAAATTGATACAAAAGATGAATTAAATACAGAAAGAGCTTTAGAGTTGCTAGATGAATTAAGAGACTATGGAGTTAAAGAAATATATTTTTCAGGTGGAGAACCTTTTTCTAGAAAGGATATTATTACTATACTAGAAAAGGCAAAATCAAATAATATTAAATGTAATATTTCAACAAATGGCTCTTACTTGACTGAAGAAATTGTAAAAAAATTAGCAAGTTTAAATTTAAGTAAAGTACATATTAGTTTAGATAGTGATAATGAAAAAGATTTTAATGAGTTTAGAGGTGGAGAGTATTTTGGACCTACAATAAACGCTATAAGGTTATTAAAAAAGTATAATATATATGTTAGAGTTGGAACGGTTATATGGCAAAAAAATATAAATAAATTAGAAAGAATGATAAAATTTTTAGTTTCTTTAAATGTAGATGAAGTAGTTTTTAATTGGTTAATAAAAGTCGGTAGATTAGTAGAAAATGATGATGTATGTGTTGATATAAAACATTTTGACAAAACAGTTTTAAAAATAAAAGAATATGAAGAAAAATATAAAGATAGTATAAAAGTATCTATGCATAGAAAAGAAAAATTTTGTAATAGTAAAAGTATATGCCCTGCTGGTGAAAACTTTTTCTACATATCACCAAATGGCTATGTTTCTCCTTGTTCATGGATTAAAAAGATGGATAGTAATTACACAAGTAGAAAATGCCTAAAAGATACTGATTTTAAAGACATTATAAAAGAAGATACTATTCAACATTTTAATAAGATGAAAAAAGCAAGATATGATATATATAAAACAGGGTGTCCTGCAATTTGTAAAGAAAGAAATAAAACATATTTTTCAAAAGACCCTTTATTAAAGGAGGAAAACATATGAAGATATTGAATTCATGTCCATTTAATTTAAGTGATGAAAAAACAAGAATACTATGGGAAATTACTCCTAGATGTAATATGAATTGCAAACATTGTTTGTTTTATCAAAATACTAAAAAAGGTATAACTAAAGAATTATCAACAGAAGAGGTTTATAAAATTATTGATAATGTTTCAAAAGATAAAGATGTATCAGCTATTTGGATTTCAGGTGGAGAACCACTATTAAGAAAAGATATAGTAGAGGTTTGTAAATATATTTCATCTAAAGGGATAGTTCCTTCGTTAAGTACAAATGGTATATTGCTTGATGAAAACTTAATAGATAAATTATATTCTTCAGGAGTTAATTACATTCATTTAAGTTTAGATGGTGCCAGAGCTAATACTCATGATTCTTTAAGAGGAGTGCCTGGTTCTTATGACAAACTTATGAAAGTTATGGACTTATTAAAAAAATCTCCTATAAATACAGGAGCAAGTTTTATGGTTACAGAAGAAAGTGTTGAAGAAGTAGAAGAGGTTACAAAAATTGCAGAAGATAAAAAATTAAGTGTATTAAGTTTCTATTTAGTGGCAGAATTAGGAAGAGGAGCAAAAAATTTTAATGATGATAAGAGAAGTTTAATTGAAAAGTTATCAAGTAAAATCGAAAAAATTGAAAAGAATAGAGACAAAGGAGCGAATTTAAAAATAGAAGTATTTCGTGCCGATAGACCAGATGGGAATGATAATGTTTTACAAGAATGTAAGGGAGAACAGTTTTTAAATATAACATATGATGGTAAATTAGGTCCATGTCCATGGTTGATGAAATCAGAAGAGGGATTTGATGTTGGTTCATTATTAGAAAAGGATTTTATAGAGTTAGAAAATATTTGCAAAAATAAAATGAAGGAAAAGATTAAAGAACGAAAAAACAATATATCTTATTGCAAATCTTGTCCTAATAATGAAGTATGTGGTAAAGGGTGTATGGCATTACAAAATCTTAATAAAGGTAATTTATATAGAGTAGACCCTATATGTCCAACTATTTAGAAAAGAGGTATAGGAACATTTATAGAACAACTGAAAAAATAGGAAATTTTATTTTTAATATATATAGTTATTTTCCATATGAGAATTTATCATTTAACAAGATTCCAGAAAATCAAAAATATGGTAATATTGAGATAAATATACATGTAATAGGATTAGATAATAAAGCTAAAAGATTTATAAAGTATTGTAAGGATAAATATATACAATTTAATCCAATAGATTTGCAAAGGTTTTATGATAGTTTAAATAAATATCTAAATAAGGGTTATGATTTAAAAAAACATATTAATAAATATTATAGAAGAGGAAATAAAGTTTTTGCAATATTTCCATATACCAATGATAATTTCTATCTATATTATTCATATGGTAATAAAGATATATATTTAATAGGAAATGAAGATAATTTAAATAGAATCATTTTAGACTTTTTAACATCTATCTCTGAAATATTACCCTTACACTCTTCAGCAATAGGAATAAAGAAAACAGCATTGTGTATATTAAGTGATAGTGGTTGTGGAAAAACTTCTCTTATGTTAAAATTGTTGGAAAAACATTTCTCGTTCATCACTGATGATAGTTTATTTACAATAAATAATAAAGTTTATAGAGTGAACAATATAATAAATGTAAGAAAAAATTTTGCTGAAAATAAAATAATAGATGAATATATTAAGAAAAAAGTAATTAAAAATACTTATCAAGAAAAAGTCCCAATAAATTTAAACTATTTTAAAAATATTATAGGATTTGAGTTAGGTAATTCATATAGTAATAAAAAGTATTTGTATATAGCAAAAGAAGATTGTAACTTAAAGGAAAATGACTATAATATCATAAAAATTATGAAAGAACCTTTTCCTTCAATATCACATCAAAGTTACTGGTGCTTTCATTATATAACAAATAATTATTTAATAAGAATTCAAGATATAGTAAAAAATTCAATTAATTATTGGGAAAAAGAATTAAAAGATATAAAATATTTATCTTCAAATGATTTATGGGAAAATAGGGGGGGATATTACTGAAAAAATTATTAGTAGCTGATTATGATAATACTTTATATACAGATGAAATAAGTCTTTTAAACAATATAAATAAAATAAAGGAATTTAGAAATTCAGGAAATTATTTTGCTATTGCAACTTCAAGGGGATATACTTCATTGATTAGTGAAATAGAAACATATAAAATACCATATGATTTTATATGCACAAATAATGGCGCACTTATTTCTAATAATAATGGAAAAATAATATATAAGAATTTTCTTAATATTGAAGACTTTAATAAAATAGAAAAAATATTAGATAAATATTATAACATAGAAATAACTAGATACTATCTAAATAGCATAAAAATCCAAAATAAAGAAAGAATTATAGATAATTATGATATTATACCAGAACAAATAATAGGGTATAAAATAAAAGGAAATTTAGTGACATTGGAAGTTATAAAGGAAGAACTAAAAACTATATTAAATAATTTTGAAATAACAATAAAAGAAAATAAAAAATTATTTTTGAATTTTAAGGAAAATACTAAGGAAAAAGCAATAAAGCAATTACTTAAAGAAATTACTTCATGTTACAATTCGTATTCTCTATTATCAGAAGAAATAGTAGTGTATACTGTTGGAGATGATGATGTGGATTTTGGGATGCTTAAAAATTATAACGGATTTAGAATGAAAAATAGTTCAGATTTATTAATGAAAAATATAAAAAAATCAACAAAATCTGTTGAAGAGTTAATTAAATATATTGAAAAATCTTATAGTTAAGTTCTAAAAAAGACAACCACTGAATATATATATTTTAGATAGAAAAATGAGGAGGTAATTTGAGTATGACAATAGATGAAAGAAAAACAACTATAAGTACAAGCGTAATTCAAAACTTAATATTAGAAAATAGAGGAAAACTAAGCATATCAGGAGTATTAGATGTATTAAGTTTTGATGACCAAGTTGTAATGGTCGAAACAGAACTTGGGCTTTTGACAGTGAAGGGAGAAAATTTAAGAATAAATAAATTAAGTATTGATACATCAGAAGTAATGGTAGAAGGAACAATATCTTTATTATCATATAGTAATAAGGAATCAGAAAAAGAAAAAACAAGTTTTATGAGTAAAATATTTAAGTAAGAGATTTCATTATGTATTTTAGTAGATAATATTTAAAGCAACTTTTTCAACCCTTTATATATTATTAATATATAATTATATTAAATTAATTTTGAATTTATAGTTCATCAAAACTTAGTGGAGGCATAATATATGTTAATAAATCAAACCTCATTATTTTTAATATTCACAATCGATGGTGTCCTAATAGGTATTATATTTGATATATTTAGGATTCTACGCAAAACCATAAAAACTTCCGATTTTGTTACATATATAGAAGATTTTTTATTTTGGATAATAACGTCGAGCATTTTATTTTATTCTATATTTACATATAACAATGGAGAACTTCGTTTTTTTATGTTTTTAGCAGTGATTTTAGGCTTTGCAGTATATCTTTGTACGATAAGTTCTTATTTAATTAAGATAAATGTAAAAATCATAAATACGATAAAAAGAATCCTTTATAAATTATTTGAAATAATTTATAAACCTTTAATAAAAACATTTAAGATATTAAAAAAGATAATCTTTAAACCAATACTATTCGTAATTATAAATATTAGAAAAAATATGAAGAACATCAAAAATAGATTAAAAGACAAAAAAAGTAGCAAAGATACATGTGCAATAAAAAATGACAATATTTTAAAAAATACGAATAAAACCGCTAAAAAATTCAAGTATAAAATTCCAAAGAAAAAAATATTACAAAAAAAGCAAAAAGATACAATAAATTTGCAAAAAAGTTAAAAAAAGAGAAGGATTTTTATTGTTATTGTAGAATATAATAAATAGAATGAAAAATCAAGGAGAATACTTATGAAGAAGAACAAAATAATTAGAAACATAATTATTTTTATAATTTTAATATATGTAATTTTTACATTAATAAATCAACAAAAAATTTTAAAGCAATATAGTGAATCAACTCAAGAATTAGCTCAAAGTGTAGAAGAAGAAAAACAAAATAGAGATGAACTAACTAAGAAAAAAGAAGATGTCAATTCTTTAGAATTTATAGAAGAAATGGCAAGAGAAAAATTAGATATGTATCATCCTAATGAAAAAGTATTTATTGATCAGGGAAAATAATCTTTAGTTTGATATTTTCCCATTTTTTTGCAAATTTTCTTTTCTTTTTTTCCAAAATATGTTATAATGTACCATATTTAAAATCTTAAAAAGTATTCACAAGATTTCCAAAACAAAAATTGAATCAAAAAATAAGGAGGATTTATGCCAAATTTAGAAGAAATGAACTTATTAAATCTAAAAAAGATTGCCAAAGAATGTAATATAAAAAATATATCAAAATTAAAAAAGGAAGAATTAATCGAAGTATTAAAACAAATATCCTTACCAGAGGCTTATTTACAAGAAGAAAGCGAAACTTATGATGAAAGCAATAATTCAAAAAATGAAAACAACGAGAAAGAAGCCATAGAAAAACAATATGATGAAAATGGAAATAGAATAATAGATTATAAATTAACTAATGAAGGTGATGAAATCGTTGAAGGAATACTTGATATATTACCAGATGGTTATGGATTTTTAAGAGGAGAAAACTTTTTATCAAGCGAAAAAGATGTCTATGTTTCAATGGTTCAAGTAAGGAGATTTAATTTAGATACAGGTGATATAATCAAAGGAATATCTCGTTATAGAGAAGGAGAAAAATTCCCATCATTAATATTTGTTGGAGAAGTAAATGGTGAACATCCAGAAAAAGCAATGAAAAGAAAAAGATTTGATGAATTAACACCAATATATCCAAATGAAAGACTAAAACTAGAAACTACATCAAGTGATTATGCTACAAGAATTATAGATTTAATGTGTCCAATAGGAAAAGGCCAAAGAGGAATGATTGTTGCACCACCTAAAGTAGGAAAAACAACATTACTAAAAAAAGTTGCTAACAGTATATCTAAAAACAACCCAGAAGTTGAATTAATAGTTTTATTAATAGATGAAAGACCTGA
The DNA here is from genome assembly GCA_958413095.1 of uncultured Clostridium sp. Lineage (GTDB taxonomy): Bacteria > Bacillota > Clostridia > TANB77 > CAG-508 > CAG-269. The sequence goes on along the minus strand of CATYUF010000023.1, from coordinate 4,143 downwards.
AGAAGTAACAGATATGAAAAGATCAATAAAAGGTCAAGTAATACATTCAACATTTGATGAATTACCAGAACATCATGTTAAAGTAGCAGAGATGGTATTAGCAAGAGCAAAAAGATTAATAGAACAAGGAAAAGATGTTGTTATATTATTAGATAGTATAACAAGACTTACAAGAGCATATAACTTAGTTATTCCATCTTCGGGAAGAACTCTATCAGGAGGAATTGATCCAGCAGCATTACATAAACCTAAAAAATTCTTTGGTGCAGCTAGAAATATTGAATTTGGAGGCAGTTTAACAATATTAGCAACAGCCTTAATTGACACAGGAAGTAGAATGGACGATGTCATATTCGAAGAATTTAAAGGAACAGGTAATATGGAAGTTCATTTAGATAGAAAATTATCAGAAAGAAGAATATTCCCTGCAATAGATATTAATAAATCAGGAACAAGAAGAGAAGACCTATTATTAACACCACAAGAAAAGGAAACAGTTTTTGCTTTAAGAAAAGCTATGAATAGTATGTCTGTTGCTGAAGTAACAGAGGAAGTTATTAGTGAAATGACAAAGACTAAAAATAATGAAGAATTTGTTGAAAAAATGGATAGTTACTTAAAAAAATTTAAATAATTTATAATAAAACAAAAGATTGGAAGGATATAAATATGAGTTCAATAATTAGTCATATATATATGGCTGATAAATTAAAAGATAGATATAAATTAAAAAATGAATTTTTGTATGGTGCAATTTTACCAGATATGCTTGCTTCCACAGAGGTATATAACAAAAAAGAAACGCACTATTTAAAAAAATTTGAGATAAATGGAAATATAGGAGATTATCCTGATATTGAAAGATATATAAATGAAAACTATAAAGAATTATTAGTAAATCAAATAAAACAAGGATATTTAACACATCTAATAGAAGATCAATTATGGTTTAGTAAATACATACCTAAACTTGCAACGAAAAAAGGAAATGACATAATCCTTTATTCATTAGATAATTCTATTCATTCTGAAAAAGAATTTTCAAAACATATTTATGATGATTATCCAATTATGGATAGATATTTATTGAAAGATAGAAATATAAATATGGAGACTTTAAAAAAAGAATTTTTGATGCTTTCTACAAATAATACAATAACATCTAATATTAATAAAAATTTTAAACTGTTTGATTTACGATGTAGTGAATTTAATCTTCTTACAAATGATTTAATCAATGAATATATAGAAGAAGCATTAAGTAAAGTGATATTGATTTTAGATGAAATTTTATATAAAAAATAAATATATAAGAGGTAAATAATTTATGAAATATTTAGTGGTATCTGATATACATGGATCATATTATTACACAAAAAAATTAGAACAAATAATTATGAAAGAAAATCCTAGCAAAATTATTTTATTGGGAGATTTATATTATCATGGACCAAGAAATTCTTTGACAAATGAATATAATCCAATGGAAGTATCAAAGATACTAAACAAATACAAAGACACTATAATTTGCACAAAAGGAAACTGTGATGCACAAGTTGATGAAATGATTTCTGAATTTAAGTTTGAAGAGTATATTCAAATTAATATAAATGGCCTAGATTTCTTTTTTAGTCATGGACATATTTATAGCATAGATAAAATTCCTCCAATTGGAGATATTATTGTATATGGGCATTTTCATACAGGATATATAAAAGAAAAAGATGGATTAGTTTTTGTAAATCCAGGATCAATATCTTTACCAAAAAATAATACTGCTCATAGCTATTTGATAATTGATGATAATGAATTAATATTAAAAGATATTAATGGGAGAGTTATCGAAAAGAAAAATATATAGTCTATAAAAAAGCATAATTTCTTTATGCTTTTTTATTTTAATCTTCATAATAATGTTCTTTTATATTTTCTAATATTCTTTTTTTTAATGTTTCTTTATAATAAGTATTATAAACTGGATATCTCAATAAATCAATTTCTAAGTCTTTAAATAATTTATTAATAAATATATCTCTTTCAATTCTATTTTTCTTTTTATGTGTATTATCATCTAATTCGATACATAGTTTTATTCTACATTTTTTATCTACTAATACAAAATCAATACTTTTCGATGCAATTTTATTAAAATATTTTGTATGTGTAGAATAATCAAGATTATCTTTCATTTTTATTATGTTATATAATGATACTTGTGCAAATAATATATAGTCAAGTTCTTTTGCGATTTCAAGTAATACTTTATAAAAATTCATTTCATTCATTGTAGTAACATATCTTTTTGGCTTATAAAAATTCTTATAATCAATATCATTATTGATAGTATTATTAGTAGTTTTATTATTTTCTTGAGTATTTTCTTTTTTATTTAATAGTTTTAAGAATATTAGTAAAAAAATAATTATTATTAAAATTAAATACATTTTCAACCCCTTTTTTAGAATATCATACTTATAATTTTATTTGTGTCGAAATGTGTCGAATAGTTATATTTGACTTGTTTACATAAATATAGCATGATTAAATTTAGAAAAGGGGGGAGTTTATTTGAAAGAATATGGCATATATATTCGCCAATACTCAGGTAAACCTTATATGATACATTTTTATAATGATATTGAAATAGCTAAATTTGAACTTTATGATATGATTTCAGTTGAAGAAGAACGAGGACGACCTTATTATGTAGATTTTGTGATAATTAATAGATATAATTAATTTATTGATTCATTTAAGATTTATTTATATATATGATATAGGGGAGTGTTGATACAACATTCTTACATTTATAAATATATAACATTGCACAAAATCAAAGTTTTGTGCAAAAAGGTATAGGGGTAAAATTATATGGACTTCCAATATTGGTATCCTCTATCACCATCTTGCTAAACCTATACGTTTGTTACAAGCTTCCTTATTTAATACACTTATATTATTTATTTAAATCTTTCATTATATTATTATATAATTTTTTCTAGTAGTTCTAAAATATTTTTATCAAAATTTCGCAAATTCTTCAAATCGCTTATTTTGCAGACAACAAACTTATATGTCTGTTTTTTAAAAAACGCTTAAAATCGATTCTCGTGCGTCGTTTTTTTGGCACTTTTTAGAGTTTTTTTGAATGTATATCAAAATCAACATTTTTACAAGTTTTAGTAATTTTATATGTAATTGTTATTTTAGACTGTAATTTACAAATGATAAACTTGTTGACTTCAACAATAAAATGTCTTAAAAACGATTTTAATGCGTCTGTTAATTAAAATATTTTTATAGTTTATAGTTAGTAATGCGTCTGTTAATTAAAATATTTTTATAGTTTATAGTTAGTATATAAATTCAATTTGATATTTATTTTTATTTTGTAATTTTTTAATTATCAAAGTTTTTAAAATTCTGTTCATAAAATTAATTTTTTTATAATTTTAAAACTTTGCACAAAATTTAAAAAACTGATTTTATAATTTTATACTAATTTAATATTTTGTAATATTTTAATTTTTATGATTTTGTTTTGTAAAAATTTTTTATAGAATAATAAGTGTAGTTTTTTAATTTGAAAATATTAAATTAAATTTCAAATCATTCAAAACTGCCCCTCTCTCCTACTCTCACATTTTTTCAAATCATTGAATATTATCCAACATTTAATTGAATAATTGGCTCATTATCTTTCGTACCTTCCTTTATTATTAATTTACCTATTTCTGGTATGTTATCTATATTATTACTCTTACTAGCGACTTGTTCGGCTTGAGTTGCTAATACTTGTCCATAAGTATATTTTAATAAAGCTGTTTTTTCTTGCCTTAGATCATTAGAAGAATCGTTACTATTTAACATATAATCCAAATTATAGGCATATAACTCTAAAGCTCTTAAAATTATTTCGACTTGTCCATCTAATAAATTTAGTATTACAGAATGGATATTATTAGTGTCGAATTTTACTTCTAAATCTTTCATGAGTTCCTCCCTATTATATCGTATTTAAGCACAATAAGCAAGAGCATCGGCTATTTTAACAGGGTAATTTCATAAAATATTACAAATTGTAATATTTTCCAATAAGTTCCAATAGTAAATTATCATTAAGTAAGCAGTTAAACATATTAG
>CATYUF010000022.1 GCA_958413095.1 uncultured Clostridium sp. | reverse complement strand
TCTTATTGAGCTGGATTTTATGGTTATCGGGTTCCTATTTTAGGACAACCTCTTTCTTTAATTAATAACACATATTTTTCTTATAAAAATACAATTTTCCCAAAATTAAATATCAAATTTGTTAACATACAAATTATTATTCCACATACAGTTGGAATTAAAAAGCTTAATACCACCCATCTCATTTTTCCTGTTTCTTTCTTTATTGTTAATAATGTGGTAGCACATGGAAAATGTAATATGGTAAATATCATCACATTTATTGCTGTTAATATAGTCCAACCATTTTGTTTTAATATTTCTCCTATTGCAAAAGTATCTTCTATATTTATTAATGCTTTTCCTTGAAGGTAGCACATTAATATTATAGGTAAAACTATTTCATTTGCTGGTATTCCTAAAATAAATCCTGTTAATATATATCCATCTAATCCCATTAATCGTGCAAATGGGTCTAAAAAACTTACTATTAAATCTAATATACTACTTCCATTTATTCCGATATTTGCAAATAACCATATAACTAGCCCAGCAGGCATTGCTACTGCTACTGCTCTTCCTAATATAAATAATGTTCTATCAAATATTGACCTTACAAAAATTTTACAAAATTGTGGTTTTCTATATGGTGGCATTTCTAGTATAAATGATGATGGCATACCTTTTAAAATTGTTTTAGAAAGTATTTTAGATATTACTAATGTTAAAAATATTCCTAATACTATAACCAACATAACTGAAATTGTAGATATTATAGATGCTCCTATTCCTTGCATTGTTCCTGCTATAAATATTGTTGCTATTGTAATTAAAAATGGGAATCTTCCATTACAAGGTACTAAATTGTTTGTAATTATAGAAATTAATCTCTCTCTTGGCGAATTTATTATTCTAGAGCCTGTTACTCCACAAGCATTACATCCAAATCCCATGCACATTGTAATCATCTGTTTTCCTGAACAACAGGCTTTCTTGAAAAATCCATCCATATTAAAAGCTATTCTAGGTAAATAACCTAAGTCTTCTAAAATAGTGAACAATGGAAAAAATATTGCCATTGGTGGAAGCATTACTGAAACTACCCAAGTTAAAGTTTGATAAACTCCTAATATTAACATGTCAGATAACCAAGTTGGGCAGTTTATATATGTTGCAAAGTTTATTAATTTTTCTTGAAATTTACTAAACATATCAAATAAAAATTGCGATGGATAATTTGCTCCTACAATTGTAAGCCAAAATATTAATCCAAGAAAAAGGAACATTATTGGAATACCATATTTTTTTGAAGTTAATATTTTGTCTATTTTCCTATCTCTTTCTGAATAATTTTTATCTTCAAATATACATACTTTATTTGAAACTTTTTCTGCTGTTTCTACTATTTTTGAAATTATTATATCTTTATAATTTATATTACAATTATTTTCCTTAGTATTTTCTACTGTTGCCTTTTCCTCTTCTATTTTCTTAGCTACTTTTTTTATATATTTTTCTTTTGCATTTTCTTTTTCTATAACTACTTTTTCTGCATCTTCTTGTTCTATATCTCCTATTAGCGATTGTATTTCTTTATTTTCTAAAATCTCTATTCCTAAATTCTTTTCAATAGATTTTATAATTTTTTCTTCACCATCTATAATTTTTAAACTAATCCATCTATACATATTTTCATTCAAAGAATATTTTTCATTTAATACTTTTGTTAATTTTGTAATTGCATTTTCTATGTTTTCTTGATATATTACTCTTTTAGGTATTATATCTATTTTATTTTCGCAAGCCTTTTTTATAGTCTCTAATAATTTATCTAATGTTCTTTTATTCCTTGCAACAGTACCTACCACAGGTATTCCTAATTCAGTTGATAATTTTTTCAAATCTACTTTTATTTTTTTCTTTTTAGCCTCATCTAGAAGATTTACACATAATATAACATTATCTGTTATCTCCATTATTTGAAATACTAAATTAAGATTTCTTTCTAGCGTTGTTGCATCTACTACAACTACTGTGGTATCTGGATTTCCAAAACATATATAATCTCTAGCAATTTCCTCTTCTTCTGAATTTGACATTATAGAATATGTACCAGGAAGATCTATAAATGTATACTTTTGTTCTTTATATATACATTCTCCTGTTGCATTTGCTACTGTTTTTCCTGTCCAATTTCCTGTATGTTGATGCATTCCAGTTAAATTATTAAATATTGTAGACTTTCCAACATTAGGATTTCCTGCTAATGCTATTCTATATTCTTCTTTACTTTCATTTTTTAACCTACTTCTTTTTTGAAAGTTCTCAGTAAAATTCATTCTTGCCTCCTATAATAATATTTAGATTTTTAATAAATACTCTTCTATACCCCATTATTTACAATTAATTATAACTTTGTGAAGTCATTATTTTTTCAACTTATATTATCAATGTCTATATTCTCAGCATCTTCTTTTCTTATTGCTATTAAACTACTTCTAAACTCATATGCTCTTAATCCATTTGACGGACTATCTAAAACAGGTCTTACTTTTGTTCCCTTTACTAATCCTAAGTCTAGTAATCTTCTTTTTGTGTTTTCTTCTCCAATTATATTTTTTACTATTCCATATCTATTAATTGGTAATAAACTTAAATTTTTTAGTTGCATATATACTACCTCCTTTATGTCTACTACTATATTATTCTAAATTTAGTAATTAGTTACAAGTAAAATAATTTTTTTAACAATTGACTTTTAATTCTACAAAAAATAATATATAATCATAATGCATATATAATTTATAGTTCTTATTTTAATATTTTCTATAAATACCAAGCAATTACAATTTATTAATTAATATTTGTATGAATCATGTATGTATTAAATATAGTTTAATACATATAATTTTATAGGAGGATTATATTATGCAAAAAAAATATAAAGTAGCAATTATTGGTGCTACTGGTTTAGTAGGTAGAACTGCCTTAAAAGTTCTAGAAGAAAAAGATTTTTCTAATCTTCAATTCACTTTGTTTTCGTCAAAAAAATCTGCTGGAACTAAGTTAGAATTCATGGAAACTAACTACATTATTCAAGAATTAACAGAAAACTCTTTTAATTCAGGATTTGATTATGCAATTTTTTGTGCTGGTGGTGAAACATCAAGAAAATATATTCCTATTGCAGTCTCAAAAAAATGTATATGTATAGATAATAGTAGTTTTTATAGAATGAATCCTGATGTTCCTTTAGTTGTTCCAGAAGTAAACCCTGGTGATATTTATAATAATTCGGGAATTATTGCAAATCCAAATTGCTCAACAATTCAAGCAGTTGTTCCATTAAAACCTTTAGATGAAAAATATGGAATTAAAAGAATTGTGTATTCTACATATCAGGCTGTTTCTGGTGCTGGTCGTGAAGGAATCGAAGACTTGAAAAACGGCTTTGAGGGATTTGAACCCAAAAAATTCCCATATCCTATCTTTAATAACTGTCTACCTCAAATAGATATATTTATGGATGATGGTTATACAAAAGAAGAACATAAAATGATTGATGAAACAAGAAAAATCTTACATAAACCTAAATTACCTATAACAGCAACTGCAGTTCGTGTACCAGTAATTAATTGTCATAGCGAATCAATTAATATTGAATTAGAAAAAGATTTTGATATTTATGATGTTAAAATTCTTCTTCAAAACTTCCCAGGAATTATAGTTGTAGATGATTTAGAGAAAAATTATTATCCTATTGCAACAAAAGCTGATGGTTATGATGAAGTATTTGTTGGAAGAATTAGACGAGATTTTAGTGTAGAAAATGGACTTAATCTATGGGTAGTTTCTGATAACCTTAGGAAAGGTGCTGCTAGTAATGCTATTCAAATTTTAGAAAAGTTAATTGAGAATTCATATAAATAAAACGATAAAAACAAATAAAAATATTCATAAACAAATTAAATATAAAATAATATAAAAATTATAAAATTGTATTAATTCTTTCTAAGCAATAATAAGCTGATAGCTATTTTATATATTATTTAATATAAAATAGCTATCAGCTCGAATTTAATTTCCCTTTATTTTTAATTTAAAACATCTATTTATGTCATTCATATGAAACCAAAAACTCTTTTAATTATACATTTTTCCAAAACCAGTCTAAACTATTATCTACACTTTTTATTCCCAACTTTTTAGCTTCCATATCATCCACCCATAAATAGGAGAAAAATGATATTAAAATAAACACAAAATCTATTGCTATACATCTTCCTAAAACTGGTGTTAAATATCTTAACTCTTCTGCCAATGTAACTAATTGTAACACTTGTAGTATTAATAAAGTTATATATGAAAACAATACAATTCCTGATATATAGCTTTTCTTTAACTCTTGTGATAAAAATATTAATAAAATTGTTGCTGCAAGCATCAATAGTAATGTAAATGGATTTGATATATCAAAAATAAACACCTTGCTTCCCCCTATCTTCTTATGTTATATTTATATTTTAACATTTATATATTCTTTGTTCAATTTTATTCACATTACAGTTATTTTACATTTTTATTACAATTTATTTTCTATCAAATTAGCTATCTCTTGAGCCTTTTTAGTTATATATTCTTGGTCTTCTCCTTCAATCATTACCCTAACTAATGGCTCTGTTCCTGATGGTCTTATTAAAACTCTTCCATTTCCTGCAAACTCTTTTTCTAATTTATTAATTGCTTCATTTATTTCTTGATTTTCTTTATATTCATATTTTTTATCAGAATTAACTTTTGCATTTATTAAAATTTGGGGATATAGTTTTACCATATCAGCTAATTCAGAAGCTTTTTTTCCTTCTTCTAATATTGTTTGAATTAGCATTAATGATGTTAATATTCCATCTCCTGTTGGATTGTAATCTAATAAAATTACATGTCCTGATTGTTCTCCACCTAAATTAAATCCATCTTTTAACATTTCCTCTAAAACATATCTATCACCAACTTTAGTTTGTAACAATTCTAGTCCATTATCTCTTGTAAATTTATTTAATCCTAAATTACTCATAACAGTTGCAACTATTGTATCTTTATTTAATTTACCTTTTTTTCTTAAATTTGTAGAAATAATTGCAAGCAATTTATCTCCATCTATTTCATTTCCATTTTCATCAACTGCTAAACATCTATCTCCGTCACCATCATATGCTATACCCAAGTTTAATCTATTTTCTACTACAAACTTTTTCAAGTTTTCTAAATGTGTTGAACCACAATTTTGATTTATATTAATTCCATCAGGATTATTATTTATAATTTTATATTTTATTCCTAATGCTTTAAATACTTTTTCTGCAACTTGATATGTTGCACCATTTGCTGTATCAACACCTACAACAAAATCATCATTTATATATTTATCAATATTGTCATCAAAATTCTTTCTGAAGAAATATACATATTCGTCCATTAAATCCAATCTATATTCTGATGTTCCTATTTTTTCATTTTTAGCTGTTAACTCTTCTAATTTACCAGATTCCATAACTTCTTCAATTTCTTCTTCCAAAGTATCTGGTATTTTCATTCCTTTATTACTAAAGAATTTTATACCATTAAACTCAAAAGTATTATGTGAAGCTGAAATTACCACACTTGCATCTGCATTCAATTTTCTAGTTAAATATGCAACTGCTGGAGTTGGTATAACACCTAATAATTTTACATTTGCTCCATAGCTTAAAAACCCTGCTGTCATTGCACTTTCAATTAAAGTACCAGAAATACGAGTATCTCTTCCTATTAATATTGTAGGAGTATGGTCTGTATGTTTTGATAAAACATATGCTCCTGCTTTTGCTACTTTATATACTAATTCTGGTGTTAATTCAGTATTAGCAATTCTTCTGATTCCATCTGTTCCAAAATATTTTCTCATAATTTTTACTTCCTTTCTAGATTTTTCTTTATTATATAGAAAATTCCATAAAACCTTTTGCTTACATAATATAATGTAAGAATAAATTTAACATTAAAGTTTATTTTTAAAAGAAAATTATCCTCATTTTTTGAAATTCATTATTAATTTTTCTTTTAATGATAATTTGAATTCAATTGGTTCATCTATATTTATTCTTTTATTATTTAATACTAACTCTGGATTTTTTGTTGTTAATTCCTCTAACTTTTCTTCCCCAATTATATCTGATATCTCATTTAATATCTTTGGTATTTTAGGATAAATTGTATTAGGTCTATGCACATCTGAACCTAAGAAATGTATCATATTATTTTCAAAAAACTTTCTTACAATTAATTGTGCCTTTTCTCCATATTGCCCTATTATACTTCCGTAATTTGCTTGCATCAAAACTCCCTTTTCTATTAAATCATATATTAAATCTGGGTCTTTTTGCACAAAAGAATATCTTTCTGGATGAGCTAATATTGGCACTAATTTGTATTGTAACATTTCATATACAATGTCATACAAGTTCATTGGCTCTGCATTAAGAGGTAATTCAAATAATAAATAACTTGTATCATTTATTGTAGATGCTTTTCTATCCTCTAATAATTGTATGATATTATTACAAAAATATATCTCATTTCCTAAGTATAAATTTGTTTCTATATTTTTTGTTTGTAAATTTTCACAAATAGCCTTTACCCATACTTCTCTTTCAGGGACATTTGTTTCATAATAATTCTCCATATAGTGAGAAGTTGATATTATAGCTTCAAATCCTGCTTGTTTTGCTTCTTTTATTAAATTAAATGTTTCTTCTATACTTCTTGAACCATCATCTATATTTGGTAATATGTGTGAATGAAAGTCTATCATTTTTCTTTTGCTCCTTTATTATTTCTTTTTTTGTTTAGTTTGTTGTAACATATTTATTAGTATACATTTATCTTATTATTTTTTCAAGTTTTTTTGGAATTTTAATAGTAAAAAGTGCTTTTATATTATAATTTCTTAAATAGATTATTATGTAAAAAAGTAGATAAAAGAATATATAGTATATAATATTTCTTTTTCTACTTTTTTCACATAAATTTAATTTATAACAAAACTCAATCTGAATTTTTTTATTAATTGTTGTTTTCTTTATCACTATCCATAAAATCATTTATTTGTTTAAATATATCTTTTGCTCTATCTTCTGATACCTCTGCCTTTTTATCTACTTGAATTTTCCTTTGCAATGTATCTTCATCTTTACTTAATTTTTCTCTCTCATTTCTTAAGGCTTGTGGATTTTGAGGTTTTACTCTGTTTTTCATTTCTTCCATTTTTGTTCTTCTTCCATGTGAACTTGATGTAGTATATCTTGGTCCTTTACTTGTTCTTTCATTTTTCATTGATGTTGAACCGTAATAATATGATTGCTCATATTTTTTAGCTGATACTGGTATTTTGTTTAAAACTATTCCTGCTATTTTTCCACCTACATTTTGAATATTTGTTACAATTTTCTGTAAGGTATCTTTTTTAGTTTGTTTATGTGCTGTAACTATTACTGTTGAATCTACTAATCTTGATAAAATTACTGAGTCTGTAACTAATTCACATGGTGTTCCATCAATTATAACTATATCTGAAACTTGTTTTAATTTATCTAATAAATTAACCATTTTAGGAGTAATTAATAATTCTGATGGGTTTGGTGGAATGTTTCCTGCTGAAATTACATATAGATTTTTTACCTCTGTTTCTTGTATATAATCTATTATTTCATCTATTGAATTTTCTTCTGATTTAGAATCTATTCCTGATAAATAATTAGATAGACCTGGTCTTGGAGATACTTCAAATATTGTATATTGTCTTCCTTTTCTCATATCAGCATCTATTAATACTACTTTTTTTCCTGCTTGTGCAAAGGTTATTGCTAAGTTTGATGCTACCCAGCTTTTTCCTTCTCCTGGTAATGTTGATGTTATTAGTAGTGTTTTTAATTGATTATTTGTATTCATGAATTGTATATTTGTTCTTAATGTTCTAAATGTTTCAGAAACTGGAGATTTCGGATCTCTTTGTGCTATTAATTCTTTTCTCATTATCTTCTACCTCCTTTTTTCTTTAAGTTTTCCATGTCTATATTATAGATTGGTATTGTTGCCAATACTGGTATTTTTATGGCTTTTTCTATGTCTTCTTGTGTTTTTACTGTTGTGTCTAGCATATTTGCGATTAATACGTACATTACTGATATTACGATTCCTATGAATGCAAATATTACTATATCTTTTGTATGATTTATATTTGATGGATTTGTTGAAACTTCTGCTTCATCTACTACATGAACATTGTTTATATTATATATTTCTCCTACTTTTGCTGTAAATACTTTTGCTATTTCATTCGCTATTTTTGCTGCATATGATGCATTTTCATTACTTACTGTTATTTCTATTAATTCTGTTTCTTTTACTGATGAAACTGTTACATTGTTTCTTAAGTCTTCTTCGTTAACTTTAATTCCTAAATTTGATATAACTTGTCTTAATACATTTTTACTTTTTACTAATTCACTGTATGTTGCTACTAATTTTGAATTAAGTGTTACATCTGTAGTTGTAATTGTCTCTGCCTGTTTATTTGTTTCTGTAGTTTTGTCAGATGCTGCTAGTACTAATGTTGTTGATGAAGTATACATTGGTGTTACGAATCCTATTGTATAAATTATACCTATAACTATGAGTATTAATGTTATAAGTAAAATATGGATTTTTTTGTTCCAGAATGTTTGGAATAATTCTTTTAAATCTATTTCTTCCATTATTTCCTCCTTTTATTTTTTCTTTTGAAATTAATTTATAGTATATCGTTATATATATTTTTTTGCAATAATTTTATCAAAAAATATGAATAAAAAGAAAATTATTTTAATACTTTTTAATATTTATTGTATTTAATATTTTTCATTTTAATGTTACAATTCTGTATTCTTTTTAATCTCTTGCAAATAAATCCCTTGTATACACCTTGTCCTTAACAGAATCTAACAAAGCTTCATATCTATTTACAATGATAACATCTGAAGATTTTGAAAACTTTTGAAAATCATTTTCAACTTTGCAGTCATTAAAGTTTTTTTCTTTTAAAGTTGGTTCGTAGATAACAACTTCTACACCTTTATTTTTTAGTATTTCAATAATTCCTTGAATAGCACTTGCCCTAAAATTGTCTGAATCTTTTTTCATTGTTAATCTATATATTCCAACACATTTAGGATTTCGTTGAATAATCATTTCTGCTATATGTTTTTTTCTTGTATCGTTACTTCTTACAATTGCTCTTATTAAATTTTGTGGTACATTATTAAAATTAGCTAAAAGTTGTTTTGTGTCTTTTGGTAAACAATATCCTCCATATCCAAATGATGGATTATTATAATGTGTTCCTATTCTTGGATCTAAACAAACACCATCTATAATATCTTGTGTATTTAATCCTTTTAATTCTGCATAAGTATCTAGTTCATTAAAATATGCTACTCTTAATGCTAAATATGTATTAGCAAATAATTTTACTGCTTCAGCTTCTGTAGAATTCATATATTTGACTTCTATATTATCTTTTAGTGCTGCATTTTTTAAAAGACTAGCAAACTCAATTGCTCTTTCGCTTTCTTCTCCTACTATTATTCTTGAAGGATAAAGGTTGTCATATAGAGCTTTGCCCTCTCTCAAAAATTCTGGAGAAAACATAATATTGTCAATATTATATTTTTTCTTCATATTTTCAATAAATCCAACTGGTATAGTTGATTTTACTACCATTGTTGTATCTATATTTAAACTAATCACTTTCTGAATTATATCTTCAACACTTGATGTGTCAAAATGATTTAAAACATCATCATAGTTTGTTGGAGTACTAATTATAATAAATTTTGCATTTTTAAATGCTTCTTTATAATCTAATGTCGCTCTTAAATTTAAATTCTTTTCAGCAAAATATTTTTCAATATATTCATCTCTAATTGGTGATTTTTTGCTATTTATTAAATTTACTTTTTCTTCAACTACATCTAATGCAACAACTTCATTTTCTTGGCTTAACAATGTAGCTATTGATAACCCTACATAACCTGTCCCTGCAACGGCTATTTTCATATAAACGCCTTCTTTCTATAATTCTAAAATATTTTTATTTTTTTATCGCTACCCTACTCAAATATTTTTTAACCATTTTATCTTTAAAAATAATTAATATTCCTAAATATACTATTATTCCCACAATTACTTGTATGAAAGTTATTAACATTGGATTTAAATTAATTAATTGTATTGGTTTAATCACCAAAAGCATTATTATACTTGCTACTAATAACTTAGGAATTTTAATTAATATCTCTTTTATTTTTATTAAATCTCTTATCAAGTAAAAATTAATTATTGTCATTATAAACATCGATATAATTGAAGCAATTGCAGCTCCCATAGCATTAAATTTATTAATTAATACTGCATTTAATAAAAAATTAGTTATAGCACCAACTGTTACTGATATTGTAAAGTCTTTTTCTCTTCCTACTGTCATTAAATATTGCCATCCTATTACACTATTTAATCCCATAAATAATATTACTGGTGTGAGTATGTTTATCATTTCAGCGACACCATTATATCCTTCTCCAAAAAACCAATTAGAAAAAACATTTGATACTCCTACTAGCCCAAATATCATTGGAAAGGACATAAAAAATACAAAATAAAATGAGTTATCCATATATTTTTTAATTTCATTTTTATTGCCATCTTTATAGCTTTTAGCTATTCTCGGACTGACAACTAGACCTAAAGATGTAATAACTGTTACAACCATCTTTACTATCTTATCAGCTTGTCCATAAATGCCTACTTGTTCCATTGTTGACATATTTCCTAACATAACTTTATCCATCAACATATATATTGAATCTAAACATTGTGGTAAAAAGAAAATAATTGCAACTTTGATATGTCTAAAGCATGCCTTTGAAGGTTTTTTTATATTTGATATTTGCTTTTTTACACCAACCCATAAAGATAAATTTCCTAAAAGTAATACTAGTACATGACATATAATATATATATCTAAGTCATTAACATCTCTTACAAATAAAAATATACATATTATTCCAATTATTTTGATAATAACATTTCTAATAGTTATTTTCTTAAATTCTTCTACTCCATAATATAGCCATGAAATATCTATTGCATTAGCAATTAATTCTATTCCAAATATTAAATAATACACCTTATAACCTGTAAAAGCAGAAAAAACACAATAAATTATTAATGCTGTAACAGTTGTAATTATTCTAGTCCAAACAATTTCCCAAAATACTTTATTTTTCTTTTCTTGATCGTCTGAAACATATGCTATTTCTCTTTGTCCATACATCTGTAATCCTAATACTCCAAAAAGTACAAAATAGCTTAAAACTGAATAAATATAATTATATATTCCGATATTCTCTACTCCTAAAATACGAGATACATAAGGTGTTGTTATTAATGGTGTTATTAACATTAAAATTTTATATATCATATTATATATATAATTAACTGTTAGACTTTTTTTCATTTTCTAATTCTCTTTTCAATAAAATTTTATTTCTTCTTTTCTTAAATATCTTAACAAATATACTTTTAGGTAAAATCCTATATCCAATTATAAAAATTTTATGTTTAATAGATACTTTTCTATCAATATAAGGATAGTTATCTGAAAAAGGTGATTTTTTCATATATTTATTCCAAATGTAATCATATTCTCCTTTATTATTTAGAAACCATGGTCTTCCAAACAAACTATTCACATAGTGAATAATGCATGGAGAATTAGCAGCTTCTATTAATTCTTGTTCATCATAAAAAGCTTCTTCAGATAACTCTGTTAATCTTATTAAATTTTTCTTTCCCCAAGAGTATTCTGGTAAGAAAGCCATATAAGATGGTGGTAAGATTTTGATTCTATTTTTACAAACAATGTTAATGATATCTTGATCATGAAATGAATATGTATTCTTGTTACTTATCAAAATTTCTTCTATTTTAGATGATATTCTCTCTTCTATCCATTTTTTACAATTAAACAAAAGAACTCCTGAATTAAAATATTTATCATCAACATTAAAATTAATATATTTCTTATGAAAATTAGGCAATATATCTAATACAGCACCTAAAATATCGTTTTCTAAGTCAATTTCAAATAAATCTTCTATACTTTTGCACACACATGTATCACAATCTAAATATAATATTTTATCAACATATTTAGGCAATTTATCTATAATAAAAAATCTTGCATAACATGCATAGGAATTATATTGTCCTTGAGAGTTTGCTCCAGATTCTTCTATTCTTTTTAACTCGTTCGTTACATTACAAAAATTAATTTTTCTATTATACTTTTCAATTTGCTTTTTTAATAATTCTTTGTTGCTTTCACTAATTCCACCATCTAAAATAAAAAATTCAATTTCTTTTGCATTTGCATTGTTTATTAATATAGATTCTATTGCAACAGAAGCTAATGGTATATAATTATCGTCCATTGCCAAACATATATATATAGGTCTCATTAAAAACCTCCTTTTTCAAATTTATAAGTTTTTACTTTGTAAATCCTATCCATTTTTATCAAAAATATTTTTCGTTTTATTCTTTGATAAGAAAAAAATTTTTTTATCAATGGTATTTTTTCTTTATTTTTATTAATTTTTAACTTTATATTCTTACAATATTCATCATTCTTTGATAAGTCACATTTTTCTATTATTTCATTAATGCTTCTTTCTTTATGTGGTAAAAATATATTTGGAAATATATCAAAATTAGAAGTAATTTTTTCTATCAATTCACAATTCATAGTTCTTTTTTGAAAATGTACATATGCCAATTCTTCATTATAAATTTTTCCATCTTTTATGACATAATTTATTAATTTTCCATTTATCCACGAAAAATATTGAATTACATCTTGTTCATCATCTTTTCTTTCATTACAATAAGAATAAATTTTTTTAAATGTATAATAGAAAGTATCTAAGTCAGCAAAAATACTTTTTTCGTATACTTTTATATTCTCCATTTTAGCAATTCTTGATATTCCATAGGGATACTCATCAAAATTATTCCATTCAATTTTTGAAGAATAAACATCCTTATAGTAATAACAGTCTTTTCTTTTTATTTTATATAATTTATTAATTTTCTTTTCATTTTTATATAAACATAAATGGCCATGACTCAATATTTTTTGATTGTTTTTAAGTATATCCTCTGTAAAAAAATGTCTCAAATCTCCAAATACCATATCCATGTCGCAATGTCCCCAAAAATCATATCCTTTTATGTAATTTTCAAATATATCTCCATATGCTGGTTTAAATTTGCACAAGTCATATGGTACTTTCAAATTTATCTTAAATTTGTATTTATTTTGAATATCTTTTTTTATTTGTTCAAATGATGTATTTACCAATTTTACATTGCTAGGAACTTCACTTATTTCATTATCAGTTATTAATAAAAAATCTATTGTTTTATTGTATTTAACTGATTTTAACCAGATTTTAAAATAGTTAGGGAATTCTCCAAAATACGGAATAATAATTAATATTTTTTTCATCTTAATTCTCCAGTCTATCATATATTTTTTCTAGTTTCTCAGTATTGTCTTTTACTGAATATCCTTTAGCCGATATTTTTTCCAAATATGATACATGATTACAATCATTTTTTAATTTCATTATTTCTGTTGCCCATTCTTTTGGATTTTCAATTCCAAGAAATCTTACAGAACCTGTTATATTAGCCGTTTTAGTTATTTCGTCTGAAATAATACATTTCAACCCATTTGTTTGTGCTTCAAGGCATGCTATTGGATTTCCTTCATATAACGATGGTAGAATGAATAAATCTAGTACTGAATAATATTCTTCAATATTTTCACATACTCCTAAAAAGTATATATGTTTATCTATTTTCCTATTTTTTGCAATCTCCCTTATTTTATTAAAATATTCTCCATCACCTATCCACAAGAAAGTAAAGTTTTCTTCCATTTTAATACACTCTTCAATTATATCTAATATAAAAAATGGATTCTTTTGTTTTGAAAATCTTCCAACAGTACCTACTACATATTTATTAGTTATGTTAAGTTTTTTTCTTATTTGGTTTCTTATAGCTTCTTTAAATTTAAACTTTTCTATTTCTACTCCACAATTTAATATTGTTTTGTCTATTTTAGATTTTTGTGGAAACATCCATCTTATAGTATCTTCCGAAAGTCCTATATAATAGTCAGCATATTTGCTATAAAATATCTTTGAAAATTTATGTAATATAGTCTTCAAAAATATATTAGGTGGTTCAATACTTGTAGCATGACAATGCATAACTATTTTGCAAGAAAAATTTTTCTTTATAGCTTTTGCTAAAATAAAAGCATCAGCCGTAGTTGCATCAAAATGTACTATGTTATACTTATTCTTTTTCAAGAAATCAATTAGTAACTTTTTTCTCGTATTTATTCTTTTTAAATAATTACCTTTAGCTTCTAATAAATGATATACTCTTATTTTATCTGATGCAAATATAGATTTATTAGAGCTTTCTCTCAATGTCAATACATCAAAGGAATATTTATTTAAATACTTTGAATAATTATATATATATCTTTCTACACCACCTGTTCCCCACGATGAAACAATATGTAATACTCTATCCATTGTTCTTTACCTCTTTTCTTTTACCTATTAGAAACTGAAAATGCTTATTAAGCATATAACAAATGCATTTTATTACATCAATCTACAATATTATTTTTTTCTATTTCGTTCATCTTATATATTTATTCTCCTATCACAACCTTATATGTTTTTTCACTTATTCTCTTCCAAATTTTTGATACACATAAACATAATATAATTATTATTAGTGGTAAACAAAAGTATTTTACAAAATCTATTATATAGTTATTCCTAATTAATTTGTCTAAAATTTTTCTAATAAATAGCATATTCCATTCATGAAATAAATATATAAAATATGAATTTTCTATTAATTTTTTTCCTATTGCATTTTCATTTAAAGAAATACATTTGCTAGCAAGCAAATATAAATAACACATACTTACAATTATAAAAATATTATGTATAACAAATACTTCTTTATATAAAATTTCTATATATGCAATTATAAAAGCAAGTATAAAATATATTATACTTAATATTGATAAATTAATATTGTTTAATTTATTAAATCTAATATTGTATTTCACAATATAATATCCAATAGAAAAAAATAATAATGATTGAGCCTCTATTATTCCCAAATTTATATTTAGTAACCATATTCCTATTATCAATATAAAATATAACTTTGGAAATTTATCTATTATCTTCTTTATAATTATTGAAAAAATATTTAGCAAAAATAAATCTTTTAAAAACCATAGTGGATATACAAATGGCTTTACTCTATTAAACATAGGTATATATGCATCAATCCAATCTGCCACATTCCAATTCTTTATATTATTTTCTTCATTATTAAAAAATACTTTAAAAATTTCTATATTTTGAAATATTGCAAATATTATTATCCATATTGTATTTACAATTATATATGGAATTAATATTCTTTTTACCTTCTTTTTTAAATTTTCTTTAAAAGTAAAATTTTTTCTATATAACAATAATGATGATATTAGAAAAAACAATGGAACTCCTGCTCTTGCAATTATTTGAGCAATAACATATTCTATCATTTGAATACTATTAAATAAAAAATTATTATTTTGAAAGCCATATTCTATTCCTGAAAAAGCATGAATATATAATACTAATACTATACTAAATAATTTAATAACATTTATTAATCTTGATTCTTTATCTGATATTGTATAATTCATTCTTCGTATTCTCCTTCTTCTTTTCATAATTTAAATTATCTTCTAATAAAACAAGACTAATTATTAAATTGCAAAATATATATTGTTGAGCTCCATATACTCCACTTAATATTGCATTAATTATAAATAATAATATAGTAAATACTATATCAATCATTTTCCTTTTATTGTAATTAATTTTAAAAAACCAACTTTTTAAAATTATTAAATATCCTAGTAATCCAAACCAACCAGTAGATACTATTAACGTTAAAAAATCGTTGTGTGCAGATATTCGTAATCCATATTCTACTAAATTCAAATTATATAAATACGTAAAACCTTTTCCAAATATTTTGTTTATAATATTAAAATTACTAAATGCTTCTAAATCAATTTTCCACCATATTAATCTTCCACTACTTGTTGCCTCCCAAAAATTTTCAGAAATATATTGATTTTCTCCCATAAGAAAAAATCTTGCAAATATAGAACTATTTATAAATAAATATATTCCACATATTACTATAAATGGCATAAATAGTTTTATAATACTATACTGTCTCAATTTTTTTAGATACAATAATAACATTATTATAAAATAAGATATTAAATACGTTCTACTTCCGGTAGATAATATTATGACAAAAATAATTGCAAAATAAAATAAATCTCGTATTTTCATGTTTTTATTAATAAAATATAAAAAATAAATTGAACTTAGAAAGCATAAATTTCCTGCCATTTTATGTCCAGAATCACAAAATCCATATAGTACTCTTTGTCCATTTACAACTACCCAAGAACTACTGAATAATACGCTTATAATCGAAACTCCAAGCATTATATTAGTTATTTTAAATACTTTATCTGACATTTTATTAAATTCACTTTTCATTTTTTCTCTTACAGATAATTCAGAAAATTTCCATAAAATCATAGTTGTTGATGTAAAAAACATAATATTTTCTATATCAATTGAAACATCGCTTATTCTAAAAATTGTTAATAAATCAAATATACATATAAATAATAAATAAAATATATCTCTTTTCTTTAATGTCTTTACATATATTGCAATTAGCACAATAATCAATACTGCTCCAACAATTTTCCCAACATTTAAGTTTGATGGATATATACTATATGTAAGTGAAACAAATGAATTTAATAACAACATATAAATAAATAATCTATAATAACTAATTTTTTTCATTGTTTTAACACCCTATCTTTATAATTTATAATAAACTTCTAATAACTTTTCTATATTATTGTTTATATTAAATTTTTTTTCTATTGTTTTTCTAGCATTTTCAGATAATTTTTTTCTTAATTCTTTATTCTCAAATGTTGTTTTTATAGAATTATACAATTCTTCTTTATTTCCTGCATTTATAAGTATTCCATTTTGATTATTAATTATTACTTTTGGAATACCACCAACATTTGTTGAAATTGAAATATTTTTATAAGCCATTCCTTCAATTAGAGACATTGGCATTCCTTCATTATATGATGGCAATATATAATAAGAACATTCCCTTAAATATTTTTCTTTTTTCTTTCCTGTTACCCATCCTAAAATAGTAATATTATTTTCTAAATGCTTATCTTCAATTACTTTTTTTACTTGTTCTATTTCTCCATCTCCACCTGCCAATAACTTCGTTTCCGGATATATTTTACAAATCTGTTCTATAACATCAATTAAATCATATATACCTTTTCGCTTTCCAAATCTTCCTAAAAACAAGATTTTTTTACTATCAGTATTTTTTTCAAAATCATCTGGTATCATAATAGAGTTATATATAACTTCAATTTTTTCTTCATTGACTATATTTTTAAAATAATCTTTCCATTCTTCAGATAACACTATAATTTTATCTACCAAATTCAAGTTGTTTTTTATGTATTCTTTTTGTTTTTCACTACATTCATTGTCAAAAAACATTTTAAATTCTGCACCATGAATATGTAAAACAACTTTTTTATTATATTTTTTTGATGCCTTTATATATTTAATCTTTCTAAACGTACTTCTTCTTGAAGCCATATGTATATGCACTATATCACTTTTAGGAATTTCACATAAAAATTGATATCTTCCTTTTATTTCTTTTAATAATTTAGAAATTTTACTTTTATCATTTACTGTTTCAACATATTTCAAATCTACTTTTTTATCCAATCCATATTTAAAGTAGTTATCTATAACAGATGTCATTCCACCTTTAACATCTCTAGCAGGACCAAGCATAAGAACTTTTAATTTTTCCATTTTATAAATTTATCCTTTCTGCAATTTCTTTGTCTTTCTCTAATGGGGTAAATGAATTCTTTCCTGATGCTGGAGTAAAAGTTAATTCTCCAAAGTAAATTTTTTCATCAACATTATATAAGTCAACTCTTACAAATTTAAATTCTGATGATAATTTTCTTGCAATTTCTAACATTTCATTAAATTTTTTTGGCTTATCAACTTCATTTTTATTATTTTCAAATCCTGTTTCCTGTAAATTTAAAAGTTTCCAATTATTATCGTAAAAATTTGCCTTGTGATTTTGAAATCTATCAAAATCAACTTTAACAAATTCCGGTTTCCCATCGAAGCAAAAAAATTTATAATCTAATAATTCACCTTTAGAATCATTAATATATTCTTCGCATACTATTTTCTTTATTACATCTTTATATTGATATTCTTTTTTTATTTTATAATAATCCTCTTTAATCCATTTATTTAGTTTTTTATTAATATTAGTAATGTTCTCTTTGTTTTTTTCTTTAACTATTATATTATATCCTGATCCATGATTTAACTTTAATACAAATTGATTAGGTAATATATCATAATCTATTTCTTCTGTTTTATCATAAACTCCTAATAATGGTATTAAATATTTTTCTCCAATTGTATTTTTTACAAATTCTCTAACTTTATATTTATCTACATAATCATTATATTTTTCTAAATTGCCATACAACTTTAACCATTGAATTTTTTCTCCGAAATATTCTGGCTTTTCTTTATTCAGAAATCTTTTATATGTCCTAAAATTTTCAATATTTATTACTAATTTATCTGGTAACATTTTTATAATAAAATAGTATATTCTTCTAAATATTTCCTTCACTTTATTCCTCTTCTCCTATAAATTTTTCAATATCTTCTATAATTTTATCAGTATTAGAAACATAAATATTGTATCTTTTTTCTTTAATTTTTTGAATTGCATTGCTTAATTCATCAATTTCATAAACTGGTTCTATAAAATTCATTTCTTCAAACTCTTTTATTAGTTGTATTTGATGATCATCAACATGTTCTCCATACTTTGAAAGTCTTGGGATTGCAATAACTTTTTTTCCTTTTTTCAATGCATTAACTATAACACCTGTTCCTCCATGAGTTATAATCAAATTAGCTTCATCTATCTTTTCAGAAAATTCATCTTGGGTTGTAAAATCTGTATATTCATAATTTTTAGGTATATATTCACTCACTCCAATTTGTGCAAAAACCTTCTCGGTAATACTTTTATTTTCTATTAGCTTATCGATTTCTATCAATAATCTGTTAAATTGAAATTTTTGTGAGCCGACTGTCACGAATATCATTAATATATTCCCCCTTTAAATATAGCCTTCGGATAAAATTTTAACATACTTTCCCATTGCACATAAAATCTATCTGCTAGTTTATATTTATATACCAACTTTCCTGTCATAGTAGGACTAGATATTTTGGCAAATGATTCTATATAAATTACTTTTCTTTTAGCTATATGACCAATAATTAGCATTGGTATAGAAGCTAAAACTCCTGTACTAATAATTACATCTGGTTTTTCCTTAATAAAAATGTATAAAGATTTTATAAATATAAGTACCATTTTTATTATAAATAGCATTTCTTTTCTATTTACTTGATTAATGTAATAATTTATTTTCTTGTCATTTTTATTATATTTAGTTTTTTCTGTGACTATAAATATATCATTATTTTTTGATAATTTTTTTAACATAATTAATTGTTCAAAATGTCCACCAGATGATGAAATAAGACATATTTTTTTCTTTTTCATTTCTTGTTCTATTTCCCTTCAAATTAAAACTTTCATTTGACTATTTAATACTATTTCAAAATTCAAACTAATACTTTTTACTTATAGTTTGATAATAGAACTTATTTAATAATAAATCTTTCATTAAATAGCTCCTTCTTTTTTAAAGACTTTTACTAAAGTCTTTATTAATAATTTAATATCCAATTTTAAATTGTGATTATAATAGTAATTCATATCCATACTTAATCTATCTGTAAATGTAACATCATTTCTGCCATTAACTTGCCAAAATCCAGTTAATCCTGGCTTACAAGATGTTATATACTTAAAAAATCCATTCATATCTTCTTTTTCTCTTGGTAAATATGGTCTTGGTCCAACCAAACTCATATCTCCTTTTAATACATTTATAAATTGTGGAAATTCATCTAAACTTGTTTTTCTTAAAATTTTACCTATTATAGTAATTCTTGGATCATTTTTTAGTTTTTTATATTTTTTATATTCTTCTCTAGCTTTCTCATTTTCCTCTAAATATTTTTCTAATTTTTCATCTGCCCCTACTACCATTGAACGGTATTTATACATCTTGAATATTTTTCCATTTTGTCCTATTCTTTCTTGTATATAAAAAATTGGTCCATTATCTTTTACTATTCTGTTTGCTATCCATATAATTAATGTCAAAGGAATTAAGGTCAATACTCCAACTGCCCCACCTAATATATCCATAAATCTTTTGATTATTTTTTCAATTTTTAAAACTATTTTATTTTTTTCTAATACTGGTGTAATGTTTAAATTCTCTATATTACCTTTTTCGCAAGACAATATATTTTCTCTTACATCCATCCTAAATTCCCCCTATTTTACTAATCTCTTTTCATCCTTATTCATTATATCATAACAATTTACAAATAACAACACCTTTATTGTGACATTTTGTGACATTTTTTGTTTTTCCTGTTAATTAATTCTATTATTAGTAAAATAACTGCCATTCCAAAGAAAACACCTAATGAATCTATAAATACATCTGTAATCTTAGGACCTCTTCCTGGTGTAAAACTTTGATGTATTTCATCAGAGATTGCATATAAAATTCCTATTATTGCACTTATGTAGATTTGATATTTTCTTTTTATATTTTCATATGTACTAAATAGTGCCATTAGTAAAAAGCCTACCAATGTATAAATTGAAAAATGCGCAATTTTTCTTATTATTCCTTCTGTTCTTTTGCTAACTTTTTCTTTTATATTTTCTTCTAGATTATTGTACTTGTTGCTTTTTTCTAAAATAAAGTCCGTAATCCTTTTACTTATTCCCCCAGACTCCTCACCATCTTGGCCAGAAAAACCAAATATTATATAAAAAGTGCATAATAATAAAACTATTAAAATTCCTCTTAATACATTTTTTTGCATTTTTAATTCCTCTTCTTACAAAATGGAAGTATATCTACTAGATAACCTCCATTTAAAAATCCCATATCCAACAAGTAAATAGACCTACAAAAAGTTCTTCCATAGTATTTTTTGTTATGTGTAACTATTTTTGTTATTTACCATATCCTGTTTTTTGTATAATTGAATTGCTTATTTCTTTTACCTTATCAGATGGAGTATAATTATCTTCTCCAAAAGCTTCTTCGTGTAATCTTTTTACATTACTTTCTAATGTTACAGGTACTCCATACCATCTATCTAATGTAATTCCTTTTGTTTCATAAGGCCAACCTATACTTTCTGTTACTTTTATATTTGCTAAGCTTGGTAAAAGTGCAAACATATCACTTGCTTTTATATTAGTATATATTTCTGGTAACATTGTATCTATAAATGTATTTATTTCACTAATACTTTTTGTTTTTATCTTTTCTACCATAGCTTCTATAACTGTTCTCATTCTCTCAGCTCTTTTTAAATCTCCGCCTTCTGTGTATCTAATTCTTGAATATGCTACTGCTTGTACTCCATCTAAAGTTTGTTTTCCTGGTTTTGTTACTTTTTCAGTTTTTAATCCTGTTACTCTTGAAGTTTCTCCTATATAACTATTTATATATTGGATTTCATTTTGTTCTACATTTATTGTAACTCCACCTAATGCATTTACTGCATCTGCAACTGCATCAAAATTTACTGTAACAAATTCTTTTATATTTAAATCCATATTTTCATTTAATGTTTTTATTGCTAATGGTGCTTCACCATATGAATATGCATGAGTGACTTTATCTAGTCCATGTCCTTCTATTTTCATAAAAGTATCTCTATATACTGATATTAATTTTACTTCTTTTGTTTTGTTATTTAAACTAGCTATTATTATACAATCACTTCTATTACCTTTTCCTAAGCTACTATCTCTACTATCTATTCCAAATAAAGCTATATTTCTATACTCTGATAAATTTTGTTCTGCTTCTGTTGATACGCTTAATTCTTTTTCATCTATATCTATTGTTTGCATTTTTGATAATTTGTTATTTACAAACCAATATGTTCCTCCAATAATTGCAATTAAAATTATTATTAATATCAATACTATAATGCCAAATATTTTTAGACCTGTTCCCTTTTTATTTCCTTTTTTATTTGCCATTTTAATCCTTCTTTCATTTTTTATTTTATTTTTTGTATATTTTTTAACAAAATAATTATACTATTTAATATATCTTTTTACAAGTTTTTTTAATTTATTTTATATAATTATTTTGTGATTTTTTAAATTTTATATTCTGCCTATTTTTACATAACAAATAAATATAATTTTATTTTGTTTTATACAAAAACTCGTTAAACAGATTTTATATAATATCAAAAACAACAAAAAAAATACTTTTATAAGAAGGTTGTTATTTCTTATAAAAGTATCTATATTTTATATTACTCTTACATTAATGATTTTGTTATCTGTATCTTCTTTTTAAATTTGCAATTTCATAATCAAATTTTTTGTGCTCAAAATCATTTTTTTCAAAATCTCTATTTACATTGTCTAATTTATAATTCATATCTGATTGTTTATTAAGAATTTGTGCTATATTAGAATTTATTGTACTTCCTAATTTTTCATCAATGCTATCTACTTTTCTTTCTATTCTATCTGTTTTTTCTATTATTTCGTGTTTCATATTTGACATTTTTTGTTCTAGTTTCGACATTCCTTTTTTCATATTTTTCATTTCCTTTTGCATTCCTGTCATTCCTTTTTTTACACCTGTAATCTCTTGTTGCATACCTATCATGTCTTGTTTCATTCCTGCCATGTCTTGTTGCATACCTGTCATTTGTTGTTGCATACCCATCATTTGTTCTTGCATATTTTTCATTTGTTCCATAAGTTTGTTATACATTTCTTCTGATTCCATATTATCACCTCCTAGTTTAGATTTTAAATTTTTCTGATTTTAAAATTTTTGAATATAAAATTAGATTTTGAAATAAAAAATTTGAAAGAAATTTTATTAAATCTATAAAAAATTAGATTTAATGTTTACATTTTAACATTTATTTTTATTCTTTTCAACTTTAATTGTTACATTTTTTTACATATTATCTATATTTAACTTTACTTTTCTCTTTTTAATGAACTTTTACTACGTTTTTTATTTTTTTAGTTTTTTATTATTATAATTACTAGCTAATATTATTGTAGAGTAGCTGGAAGTAGGTGCTAATCATGGATTTTTTTAAATTTTGACGTTCGACTGAAATGAAGATTAGAATTGGTTAGGCTTTCGAATGAGGAATGTTCACGGTACCTGAAGTATGAAGGGGTCTGAGTGAAAGAGGCTCATGAGAAAGCCTTACCAATTCTTTCTGAATGGAATAAGTAGTCAAAATTTAAAAAAATCCATGATTAGCACCTACTTCCAGCGGCTATTTTCTTTATTTAAAGTAAAAACTACATCTTCGTTGGCATTTCTATCCCCAACAATTTCATTCCTATTTTCAAAACATTACCAACTGCATATGTTAGATACAATCTAGTATCTTGAACTTTTTTATCTTCTACTATAATTTTATTGTCATTATAAAAATTACTATATCCTTGTGCTAATTCTATTAAATATCTTGCTAATATTGATGTTTCATTTTTTTCTATCACTTGCTTCAATATATTATTAAATTCATATATTTTCTTTATTATATAAAAACTTTTTTCATCTTCTAACAATGAAAAATCTACATCTTCTAAGTTAGGCATATAACTTGCTTTTTCTAAAACACTTTTTGTTCTCACATAAATATATTGTATATATGGTCCTGTTTCTCCGTTAAAATTTAATACTATATTCCAGTCAAATATTTGATCTTTTATTAGATTTGTGCATAAATTATTAAATATTACTGCACCTATTCCTATTTTTCTTGCATTATCTTCTTTATCTTCCATCTCGGGAGTTTTTTCATTTATTATGTCTAAAACTCTTTTTACTGATTCTTCTAATAATTCGTTTACTTTTACTACATTTCCTTCTCTTGTAGACATTTTTCCTGTTGCCAGCCTTGTCATTCCATATGCTATATGTGTTAATCCATCTGTATATTTTTTATCTAAACCTAATAGTTTTGCTACTTCAAATACTTGTTTGAAATGTAAGTTTTGTTCATATGCTACTACATATATGCATTTATCAAAGTCATATGTTCTTGCTCTGTATAGTATTGCTGCTAAATCCCTTGTAGCATATGTTGTAGAACCATTTGTTTTTTCTATTATACATGGTGTATTTATTCCCTTGTCTTCTAAATCTACAATTTTAGCTCCTTGTGATTCTATTAATTTTCCTGTTTTTTCTAATATCTCTATTACTTCTGGCATTTTGTCTGAATAGAAAGATTCTCCATTTAAAGAGTCAAATTTTACTCCCAACATGTCATATGTTTTATAGAATTCTTTTAAGCTTAAGTCTTTAAATTTATTCCATAACTCTATACATTCCTTATCTCCCTCTTCTAGTTTTCTAAAATTTTCTCTACAAGCATTTAATACATTTTCATCACTTTTACACAAATCGTTTATTCTTATATACATTTTTGTTAATTCTTCTATTGGATTTTCTTCTAAATTATATTCTTCTCCCCATCTTTTATATCCTTCTATCATTTTTCCAAATTGAGTACCATAGTCTCCTAAATGATTTATACCAATAGTGTTATATCCTAAATATTTATATATGTTATAAAAAGCTGCTCCTATTACAGTTGTTCTTAAATGACCAATATGAAATTCTTTTGCTATATTAGGTGATGAATATTCAACTATTATGTTTTTTCCTTTGCCTATATCTGATGCTCCATAATTTTCTTTTTCTTTATTAATCTCTGATAAGACTTCTTTTATTAAAATATTTTTATTTATATAAAAGTTTAGATATCCACCAATAACATCTATTTTTTCTATTATATCATTGCTCTCTTCTAATTCTAATTTTTCTTTAATTTCACTTGCTATTACTTGAGGTGCTTTTCTTAATTCTTTTGCTAATCTAAAGCATGGAAAAGAAAAGTCACCATTAGTGCTATCTTTTGGAATTTCTATATATGTTTCTAATTCTGAAGCTTCAATCTTTACTATTTGTACTATTTTTTTTGCTATTTCACTTTTAAAATTTAACATTGTATCTCCTCTTTCTCATTTATTTTTCAATAATTATATTATGTTTATAAAAAAAAGTCAATCTTGCAAATTTCAGATTTTATTGCTATACTACATTATATTTATAATCCACAATCTAATATAAATTATTGTCAAAATATTGCATAAACAACTATGTAAACAATAATTGAGCACAATTAGAACAATCAACTTTTATTCTGTAGATTGCAACACACAAAGTATAAACTATAATTTATTATTACACCGTGAATTATAACAAATTATATAAAAAGGAGGTTTTTATATATGTCTACACCACATAATGAAGCAAATATTGAAGATATTGCTAAAACTGTAATAATGCCAGGAGATCCACTTCGAGCTAAATATATTGCTGAAAAGTTTTTAGATGATTTCAAGTTAGTTAATAAAGTTAGAGGAATGTATGCCTTTACAGGATATTATAAGGGAAAAAGAGTTACTGTTATGGCTTCTGGTATGGGGATGCCTAGTATGGGAATTTATTCTTATGAATTATTTAAATTTTACAATGTTGATAATATAATTAGAATTGGCTCTTGTGGAGCTTATAAACCTGAGTTAAAGCTATTTGATATAATTCTTTCTAGTTCTGCTTTTAGTGAAAGTAATTTTGCATTTACTTTAAATAACGATAATTGCCATATTGCAGAATCTAGTGAAGAATTAAATGAAAAACTAAAAAAAGCAGCTTTGAAAAATAATATACAAGTTACTTGTGGAAATACTGTTTGCACTGACTGTTTTGATGTTTATATGACAGATGTTAATAAATTCTTAGATAGAGTTCCTAAGGGCTTTAACCCTATAAGTGCTGAGATGGAAGCTTTTTCTTTGTTCTATGTTGCTAAAATGTTGAATAAAAATGCATCTTGTTTAATGAGTGTTGTTGATTCAAAATTCATAAAAGAAATTGCGACTCCTGAACAAAGAGAAAGAAATCTTGATGATATGATAAAAGTTGCCTTAGATTCAATTTAATTATTTATTAATAACCATTTAATACCATACAATAAAAAATTAAAACTAGCCAAGATTATAAAATCTTATCTTCGGCTAGTCTTTTCTTCTATATATTTTTTATATTTCTCTTTTTAAAAATTAATATTGTAGGAATAAACAATATCAAGAAATATACAATATTTATCAAAATTGAACCTATAAAAGTCATTCCTTCCATATATGGTAATCCTCCAAATAGATATTGGCTCAAATCCCAATTCATTGTAACAAAATATTTCATAAATCCTAAGTTATACATAATTGCTAATTGATTTATAACTGAATTTGCCATATATCCTAAAAGTGAAATAATAATTGCTAAAGCACTATTAGAAAATATTGTACTTATTACAAACGCTAAGGTTGAAAGTAATATAATCATTGGCAACTGTGCTAAAGTCTGAATTCCCAAATATGCAAATATATTCATGCTTTGTATAGAATTTGTATTAAAGTTATATTCTATTACTGGAAGTGATAAACTATCAAATCCAAATAATATTCCACCTATTAGAACTTGCATTAAAATTGTTATTGAAATTATAAATACTATCATAATAACAGTTGTTAAAAATTTAGCTAATAATATTTTTGTTCTCGAATATGGTTTAACTAATAATAGTTTTATAGTTCCTTTATTAAATTCGTCACTTACAATTGTTGCTGCAACCATTATTATTACTGCTAACATGAATATTCCAAGTTGATTATAAAAATTTTCTAATATACCTTTTAGACTATCATTTTTATTAACATCAACTTTATTTTCTAGAATATATTTATTAACTTCTTTTTGCTCTAAACTTTCATTATATTGTTGCTTTTTTATATATTCCATATTTTCTTTATCTTTATTTTCTATTTCAAGTTGTATTAAATCTTGTGATGCATTTTTATATCTATTTAATGCTTTATTTAAATAATCATTTCCATATTTAATTTCTTCATTTACTCTATATTCTGCAACTTCCTTTTCTATTTTAGCATTTTCTATTTGCACTTCTAAATCTTTCAATAATTGCTTGTCGCTTGTATTTACTCTTTGCTCTTCTAATTCTTGTAAATTTTTATTTGCTATATCCAATTCTTCATTTGCAAAATACTTCCAGTCATCGTTATCTAATTTACCTATTAGGTTATTTATTATTTCATTTAATTCTTCTACCTTTGCACTATCCTTATCTGTTCCATACTCATATGTGTTTTTTTGTTGAATATATGTTGAAATATTACTTTCTATTATATCTCTTTGCCATGCATCTTTTGAATACTTAAGCATAAGCTCATTTGTATCAATCGTTGATTTTAGTTCTATATACATACTTGTGTCACTGCTTTTTTTAGAATCTAATTTCGATAAGTCTTCTTTTAAATATCCTATTTGTTCTTCTGTATATGCATATATCTCATTGCTACTAGAACCAGAAAATTTTAATATACAATTCATAAATATTAAAAGTAATAATACTGCTATAAGTGCAATATATATTGTTTTTTTCTTAAATATTTTTATTAACTCATTTTTTATTAACTTACTCAATTATATTCCCTCCTGTCTTTTCAAAAAATGCTTCTTCTAAAGTCTTTTCTTCTTCTTTAACTTCATATATTTTTATATCATTTTCAACTAAACATTTTATTAAATCTGGTACTTCATCTTTATCAATATTTATCTTTATTTTCTTATCATCAATTGTCTTAAAAGCTAATCCCATATTATTTATTAATTTTTCAATCTTTTTACTATCATTTGTTTCAAATATTCTAAAAATTTTTCTTTCATCATTTTTTATCTTTGAAATTTCACTTGTTTCTATTACTTCTCCATTTTTTATTATACATACCTTATTACAAAAATTATCTAATTCGGCTAAATTATGGCTTGAAATTAAGATAGCCATTTTTTCTTCTTGTGCTAATTTAACTAAAAGTTCTCTCATCTCCTTTATTCCTTCAGGATCTAATCCATTAGTTGGCTCATCTAAAATCAATAACTTAGGATTATGCAAAATTGCTTGAGCGATTCCTAATCTTTGCCTCATTCCTAAAGAATATTTTGATACTTTATCATTTATTCTATTTTCTAGTTTTACTAATTTCACTACTTTTTCTATTCTTTCTTTTGTAATTCCTGTATATAGATTTGCTACTAATTTTAAGTTATCATATCCAGATAAATACATATACATGTCAGGATTTTCTACTATTGCACCAACTTTTTCAATAGCATTTGTAAAATTCTTTTGTATATCATATCCATTTATTGATACTGTTCCTTTTGTTATACCCTGTAATCCTAATATTAATTTTATGGTTGTTGTCTTTCCAGCTCCATTTGGTCCTATAAATCCTAAAATATCTCCTTCTTCTATTTTTAAGGAAACATTTTTTAAGATTTTCTTTTTACCAAAATCTTTGCATAAGTTTTTACATTCAAGTATTGTCTGCATAATTACTGAACCTCTCTTTCTTTGCCTATATTAATTAGAATATTAATAGGCTAAATTTAAAACTTTTCTATCTTTTGTTTTTTCTTATTTTACCATATGATATTGTTTTATACTATTTATTTTTTCTTAATATTAATTGAATAATTTATTAATTAGTTTTTAGATTGCTTATTATCTTAATTATTTATAGTTTAGTTTTATCTTTTAATATCTTCAATTAGACATAAAATGAAGAGGGTGTCCTAAAATAGGAACCCGATAACCAGAAAATCCAGCTCAATAAGAG